>JAOTYS010000488.1 GCA_029861795.1 Gammaproteobacteria bacterium
TCAAGATTTATGCAATGATTGGGTTAACATGACCATATTCTGAGATAAGGGAACGTATATTGCGAAGAGGAAAGCGGACATCGGGTTGTATCAAAGAATAGTATATTTGCGCTTGAATTGAATGACCGCTTCGAAGTATACACCGGGTGTAGGAATCACAAGAATTTGGGTTCTGCTACGCCCGGTTTTGGCCGATCAGCGACCGTCGAGTGGGCGGCCGCTGCGGCCAATAAGCTTTACACTTCTGTTTGCTCCGCCATCTCCAAGGCATCATCGACTTCCACACCTAAGTAACGCACTGTGCTCTCCAATTTGCTATGACCAAGCAACAATTGAACCGCTCGGAGATTTTTCGTTCGTCGATAGATCAGCGACGCTTTGGTGCGACGTAACGAGTGCGTACCGTATGCAGCCGGATCAAGACCAATTGAGCTTACCCAGGATTCAACAATCCGTGCGTATTGCCGTGTTGAAATATGCGGAGACTTTTTAAACCGACTCGGGAACAAGTAATCATTGTTTTTCAACTTAGCATGACTGATCCAAGCAGCGATGGCATCGCGAGACTGTTCCGTAATCTCAAACTGAACCGGCTGGTTTGTTTTCTGTTGCATGACCATGGCTCGTTTGACAACTTGCGTTCCATGGACCACATCGCTCACCCGGAGTCTGACCAAATCACAGCTTCGTAGCTTGCTGTCGATAGCCAAGTTAAATAACGCCAGATCCCGGAGTCGATTGGCCAGCTGGAGCCGAATCCGGATCGCCCAGATCTCCTTGAGCTTGAGGGGTGGCTTCTGGCCGATCAGCTTGCCCTTGTTCCAGGGAATACGTTTCTGTGGGTTGTAGTTAAGGTATTGCATGGGGTTACTCCGTTTTGTGGAAAGAACCCCAAGTAATTACCAGAAGCGATTGGCGCTCACCGACCCAATGCAGTCATCTCATCCCGAATATTGTAACGTCCGCTTCGCAAATATCTGTAAAATCCTGATCGCTACAGTGCTGAATGGCTCAATCTCAAACCTGAATCTCCGCTGCCGTTGAGTCCGAGTCATCGCGACGTGGCGCTGTGCGGCGGCCTTTGTAAGGAAGAACCCAACAGTACATATTTCGCGCCAGAGCAGACATACTCATTGAGAAGAAGAGCGACAAAATGAATATTGAGGAACTAAAAGAGAAGAAAAAAGAAGTTGAAGAGAAGTATGGTCCGTGGACAGCGCATGACATTTTGCTTCCAGGTGGTATTCGTACTATGGACTACTTATCGGGCGACCTGGAGGGGACCAAGGACAGGCTCAGGAAACCTTTGTCCGATGAGGAAAAGGACTACGCTCTACACTTGCAAGCTGCATCATTTTGGGAAGAGTACTCACCCAGTTCCTCGCACCTTAAACGCATCGTTCAGATCGTGTCAGATGTGTGCGATGAACCATGGGAAAATCTGCGCGTGTTGGACTTGGCGTGTATGGAAGGAGGATTTTCCGTCGAGTTCGCCTTGCGGGGAGCCGATGTACTTGGCATCGAAGGGCGAGAGGCAAATATCGCAAAGGCGCGATTTGCCAAGCAAGCCCTCTCATTGCAAAACGTTGACTTCGTTCAGGACGACGTACGTAACGTCAATGCCGAAAAATACGGGAGGTTTGATGTTGTCTTGTGTATCGGGATTCTCTACCATCTGGACAGCGATTCAGTGTTTTTATTACTAGAAAACGTTGCAGAAATGTGCGACCGGATTCTGGTGATTGATACGCACGTGAGTCTTCGTCCCTCATCGCATGTGACTCACAAAGACAGGGTGTACTGGGGCGTCCACCATCGGGAGCATCGCCCTGAGGCAACGGATGAAGAAAAACGTCGGAATCTATGGCAGTCGATCGATAACGTTGAGTCGTTTCAGCCGACTCGCTTCTCTCTGTTTAATTTTCTCCAACATTCTGGTTTCTCGTCTGTGCTTGAATGCAGCATACCGCCGGTGTTTTGGGCCATGGGTAATCGAAGCACTTTTGTGGCTATCAACGGAACAGCCATTTCGCAAGTTTACGCAACCAGAGAGCCGTTAGTGCAAGAGGACTACAGTGAAGTTGACTCCGGCAGAAAGGACAGCGAGTTACATGTCCTTAAGAGCGAGCTAGACTCCATTACAAAACACCCGAGTGTCAAGCTTGTATTGTTGTTCTCTAGAGCACTCCAGAAATTAAGATCATTCGTGACTCCGCGAACTTAATTTGCACACCAAACATACATGCAAAGTGCTCTCGTTTTTTGTACCCAAGCTGACAACACACATATTTTCCTGCATCTTGTGCGCATTTATAGGCATTCCTTCGCCGCAGGAGCTCCTCGACGAGTAGTTTCGCCGCGAGGTCAAGATCGATATCGAAACCTGTAATCAATATGACGATGTGGTTTTAGAGATACATCGCGAGAGCGGACCTTCAAAACGCAAGTGTTTTCGTGTGTCGAATGCCGGGTCATCGCCGATAACGGATGTATTACGTATCTCCGCCATCCCGACTGGCTGTCGTTCAGCTGTTTCAGACCCTGTTTACGCTACGAACTGCACGGAGATGCCTGGAAGTGCGATGCCTTCCAGCTCGGTTCGCCAAGTTTCACCAGCGTGGATCGAGAATGCCGCCGTTAAGGTGCCAGTTGTCACCAACTCGTTCGGTTGCACAGCTGTGGTGTGCGGCTGGTTGGCTAGGATCGAAGTCAGATGGGCGATCGCAGCCAATGGGCTGCCGAGCACATTAGCACCTCGGCCTACCTCGCGTAGTTCCCCGTCACATGACAGAGCTACTGTAAAGTGCTCAAGTACTTTGAGCAGATCCGTTCCAAGCCGTTCGACTGCTTTGGGCTCACCCACTAGAAGTGTCGCGTGTAGTGCGCAGTCTGCGACCGTATCTGCGACCTGAAACTTCCAATCGGGAAAGTGTGACTGCACAATCTCAATTCCATGTGCCAACCAGTCAATGCATTCCAGAAATGCCGTTAGATCACCGCCTACTGGCGGGGCTGACCGGAAGTGAACGACGACTTCCGGCTCGATCTTCGGTTCAGCAAAGCGTCCAATGTTACACGTCGCACCTTCGGCGGAAAGGTGAACCACGGTGGTGTCATAGACATAGGACCATATAGGTTCGCGCACTCCGTACAAGGACCACATGTCGGGGTTGGTGAAACCAATCTTTCGTCCAACAGGGACGGCTCCCTCGTCAATTCGCGCCTCGTGGATCAGATGCGCCACGTCGTAGGCCAAAGCTACATCGAACCCATCCAACTGCGACGTAAGTGGATCGATCTGCCGGACTTCATCCTGGGCAGCCTTCATCTCATGCGCGATGGCGCGCAGGTCAAGGGTGTGCTTCACACCGTCTCCTCCCGCAGGCTTGTGTGGTATGCAGCGCAAGCGGTAAGCCATTCCCGCTTCAGCAGAGTTGTAGCGGGAACTACTGGAACAATGGCATCAACTATACAAGCTCACCCGACACGTTGTCATACGGCGGGATGGCTGGACTACCACGTTTCGCTAATAGAAATAGCGCACTCGTGCACCGCAGCAATCGGGCGTTTCGGTTTCTTCACTGGTTGCCGACGGCATCCGATGGCCGCTATCCCCCGCACAGGAGCCGGTCGGGCCGCGCACCCTGGACGGCCCTTCCTG
>JAOTYS010000489.1 GCA_029861795.1 Gammaproteobacteria bacterium
GTGTATCTTCACACATCGTAGGAGCGGCATCTTGCCGCGACCATGGTGTGCCCGGGAGGGGTACGTGTGCGGGCACGCCCGTGTGTATCTTTAAACATCGTAGGAGCGGCATCTTGCCGCGACCATGTGTGCCCGGTCGAACCTAGAAGGTCCTTGTGCCCGGGAGGGGTACGTATACGGGCACGCCCGTGTGTATCTTTAAACATCGTAGGAGCGGCATCTTGCTGCGACCATGGTGTGCCCAGTCGAACCTACAAGGTCCTTGTGCCCGGGAGGGGTACGTATACGGGTACGCCCGTGTGTATCTTCAAACATCGTAGGAGCGGCATCTTGCCGCGACCATGGTGTGCCCGGGAGGGGTACGTGTACGGGCACGCCCGTGTGTATCTTCAAACATCGTAGGAGCGGCATCTTGCCACGACCACGTGTGCCCGGTCGGGCCTACAAGGTCCTCCTACGATCTGGGCCTGTGGCAGGTAAATCTGTGGGCGAACGCTATGCGGCGGCCACTTTGTCCACCGACGACACCCGCACCGCACAGTACTTGAACTCTGGGATCTTGCCGACGGGATCTATGGCCTCGTTGGTCAGAAGATTGGCTGCCGCTTCGTGAAAGCAGAAGGGAATAAACACGTCACCCCGCTGCAGACCATCATCCGCGCGGGCATAAGCTGTAATCTCACCACGCCGCGATGCCACAGTGATAAGCTCACCCGGAGCGCAGCCACACGATGCCAGGTCTTCTGGGTGCACGCTGATCACTGGATGTGGCTCGATGGCATCGAGCACACTCGCACGTCGGGTCATGGCACCGGTATGCCAGTGTTCTAGCTGCCGTCCTGTAATCAGTACGTATGGATATTGGTCATCCGGTTGCTCGTCCGCTGTGATCAATCCGGCCGGTACAAATTTTCCCTTGCCGCTAGGTGTAGGGAAATCCTTTTTGAACACGACTGGTTGTCCAGGATCGTCTTCGGATTCACACGGGTAAGTGACCGAACTTTCTTGATTAAGTCTTTCCCAGCTAATGCCACGGATGCTGGGCATCGCCTGACGCATTTCTTCATACACTTCCGCGACGTCTTTGTAATTCCAGTCGAGGCCCATACGCCGAGCAATCTCCTGGATAAGTTCCAAGTCTTGGCGACACTCGCCCGGCATCTCTAAGGCCTTGCGTCCGAGCTGCACCCGGCGATCGGTATTGGTGAATGAGCCGGTCTTTTCCGGAAACGCCGACGCAGGAAGGACGACATCTGCCAAGAAAGCTGTCTCGGTCAAGAACAAATCCTGCACCACCAAATGTTCCAGGGACGCCAATGCTTTACGCGCGTGATTCAAGTTAGGATCGGACATGGCCGGGTTTTCACCCATGATGTACATGCCCTGGATCTTACCTTCCGAAGCCGCATGCATGATCTCCACCACAGTGAGGCCCGGATTGCGGTCAAGTTGAGTGCCCCAAAATTTCTCAAAGCGAGCATTAGCTTCCACATCGTCGACGCGTTGATAATCCGGGAATACCATGGGGATTAGCCCGGCATCGGACGCTCCTTGCACATTGTTTTGGCCGCGCAGTGGATGCAAGCCTGTGCCGGGCCGCCCGACCTGTCCTGTCATCAGCGTTAACGCAATTAGACAGCGGGCATTGTCGGTCCCATGAATGTGCTGAGAGATGCCCATACCCCAAAAGATGATGGACGCCGAGGAGGTAGCGTAAAGCCGCGCAACCTCGCGGATGGTTGGTGCCGGTATCCCACACACCGGCGCCATATCCTCTGGACTGAACGACTGCACATTGTCGCGCAGCGACTCAAAGCCTTCAGTGCGCTCAGCTATAAACTGTTCATTAATCAGCCCCTCTTCGACGATGGTATACATCATGGCATTGAGCAGTGCGACATCGGTGTCCGGTTTAAATTGCAAAAAGTATTTGGCGTGGCGTGAAAGGTCAGAACGCCGCGGGTCCATCACTATGAGTGTCTTACCGGCCTTGGCGGCGTTTTTCATAAAAGTCGCAGCCACCGGATGGTTGCTGGTGGGATTGGCGCCGATGACGATGATCACGTCAGCGTCGGCGCAGTCGGCGACCTGATTAGATACGGCACCGGAGCCGATCCCTTCGAGTAATGCCGCCACCGAAGAGGCGTGGCACAGACGGGTGCAATGATCGACGTTGTTGGTGCCAAAACCGGTGCGCACCAACTTTTGGAATAAGTAGGCCTCTTCATTACTGCCTTTGGCGGATCCGAATCCTGCTAATGCCTGGCTACCCTTGTCGTCGCGAATCCTATTAAGCCCAACGGCGGCAAAGTCCAGTGCTTCCTCCCAGCTCGCCTCCCGGAATGCGGTGTGGGGGTTGGCCGGGTCCATAGTGAAATCAGCGGACTTCGGAACTCCCGGCTTGCGAATCAACGGTTTGGTCAAGCGGTGTGGATGGGTCACGTAATCAAAGCCGTAACGCCCTTTCACACATAAACGGCTATGATTCGCAGGGCCGTCGCGGCCCTGTACCTGGAGAATCTTGTTGTCCTTGATGTGGTACGTGAGCAGACAGCCGACTCCGCAATAAGGGCAGACGGATGCCACTTTGTTATCGACTTGCACCAAACCGACGTCGTTGGCCGGCATTAGTGCGCCGGTGGGACAAGCCTGGACGCACTCACCACAACCCACACAGGTACTCTCCCCCATGGGGTCGCCGAGATCAAACACGATCTCGGAATGTGACCCACGAAACGCATAGCCGATCACATCATTGACCTGCTCTTCGCGACACGCGCGCAGGCAGCGGGTGCACTGGATGCACGCATCTAAATTCACCGCGATAGCAGCGTGCGAGGAGTCTTGCCGGGGCTGCGATCGGGGCGCGAAACGCGGCTTGCCTACCTCGAGCTTGTTAGCCCATTGATCCAGTTCCGAGTTAAGCGTGTATGAAGTCTGCGCCATGTCTGACAATAGCAGCTCCAACACCATTTTTTGTGAGCGGCGCGCTCTGTCATTGTCGCTATAAACTTCCATGCCATCGCTGGGAGTGCGGCAGCAAGACGGCGCCAATACACGTTCTCCCTTTATCTCAACCATGCACGCCCGACAGTTACCATCTGGTCGTAACCCATCGGTGTAGCATAGGTGTGGGATTTCAACGCCGTGACGACGCGCTGCTTGCAGAATAGTTTCGTCAGCGTAGGCCTCGATGTTCTGGCCATCCAGGGAGAACGAGAGGCTCGGACTCACAGATTGAGCGACAGCAACCATTTCATTCAAGCTCCTGTGGAAAATACTTGGCGACGCAGCGCAGCGGATTTGGCGCCGCCTGACCCAAGCCACATATAGATGAATCCGCCATGGCCTCGGCCAGCTCCTCAAGTAATGCAAGATCCCACTTTGGTTGTTGCATCAACGTCACCGCTTTAACAGTACCCACCCGGCAAGGCGTACATTTGCCGCAAGACTCGTGAGCAAAAAAGCGCATTGCGTTGAGTGCAGCTTGCCTGGCGGTATCTTTGTCTGACAATACGATAATCGCCGCTGAGCCGATAAAACAACCATACTCATGTAAAGTATCGAAATCCAGCGGTATATTCCCCAACGATGCCGGCAATATGCCTCCAGAGGCACCACCGGGGAAGTAACCATAGAACTCGTGG
>JAOTYS010000490.1 GCA_029861795.1 Gammaproteobacteria bacterium
GCTGACAACCCGCGCTTTCCAGTAAAAGACGTTCCTATTTCTATTCCGGAGCTTGTGCTGGTGCTGACTGCGCGGTTTGTATGCCCCGGTCGTAGCTTAGACGCTTGGCCGCATCCATCGTCATGAGCTGCAAGAAGCGTTTGACTTCCATGTCCGAACCCACAGGCGCATCACCGTCGCCTCCGCCAAACACATACTGCGGTACCGCGCGTTTGCTGAAAGCGTCTGCTCAGATCTCTTGAATCTTGATTTCCGCTTCAAGCTTCTGTGCTAAGGCGTTGTCGGCACGCAGAATCTTCTCCTTTCTATAGGATTCGGCATCGGCTGCCACCTTAACCGCTTCGGCGTCTATCTTGGCCTTGGAAAGCAAGACCTTTGATGTTTCTTCCTGAATTAGAGCCTGCTGCCGCTGACGCTCAGCCTCGATCAGCACCTCCTTCCTTTTCGTCTCAGCTTGAGTGGTGACTTCGATCTGCTGAACCTTCATTTCAGCCTGGCGTTCTGCGACTTCGCGGTCGCCTCTAGCAATAGCAAGTAGTCTCTGCTCTTCTTCCTGAATCTTCTGCTCCCGGGCAATGGCCCGCTTGGCCGATGCTTCCTGCTTTTGTTCCATACGGGCCACAAACTTCGTGTTCGGTTTCATATCGGTGACCCGGGCTTCATGCACGTTGATCCCATAGAGCGTGAATTTCTGCTCCTTGCGGATGGGAAACCCGGTCTTGTGGTTGATCCTCTTCTCCACCACGAATACGGTTTTGAGCTGATCGCCAAATTCATCTTGGGTTGACGGATTCGACGCATCGGCCTCAGCGGTCTGTGGCTTGGCCGAGTCTCTGCGTACCTCTTTGCGTTTGACCAGATAAACCCCTTTCTGCATCTGGTTCTCAAATTCACTGATGAACTCGGTGCGACCACCCGAATAGTAGTCCTCCGCGGACATCAGCGACGCAGTGGCCTGAAGCGTCTCCTGAAACGAGGGGATCAGCGCCACACGCAGCAGATTCTCCGGGGTACGATACTCGTGCGCCAGCCGCAAAAATGTCTCTTTATCGGTTGGTAAACGGAACCGGACCGTTGCCATAGCATCCGCGTCCACTTGATCCAGAAACATAATGTTAAGAGGGGGCAAGCTCGCACTTGCGGAAGACGTGTCGCCTTCGGCGTTAACGCCGTCTGCAGTTACGTCGTCAGCGAGCACCGTCATCGCTTTTTTCCAAGCATTCTTTCGACCAAACAGATGCATGCTGTAGCCGACCCCATCAACAACGCGTTCCTGCCCAGTGATAGTTCGCACATGGTAGATGTAGCCCGGTTCGGCATAGAAAAAGATTTGGTTGAAAGTGCCGGCCCCGAGCAGAAGTACCATCACGCTCACCACCGCAAGCCTTGTGCCTTTGGGTACGCGTAGTCGATTCAGCGAGCGCGCCCGTGGCTGGTTTTGATCGAAATCTGCGGTTCCGTTTTCAGTGAGCTGATTCACTGAAGACGTACTTTGGTAGGACTTCCACACTGAAAGTCCGATGACTAACACCCCTAAAATGATCGCGACAATTATCCACAACATGATTACTCTCCTTTACGATTTAATAGTTTTCCGTAGGGTCTCTATCTGCCGGGTTTTTTCGGCCAGATACTGGTCCAGGGCCTGGAGAAAGTAGGCTTCTAGCTCCTTATCTTCAGCCCCAAAATTGCTGATCACATGTTGGTAGACCTTCTTCACTCTGGCGCTGACGGAGAACACGATCTTCTCGTCGCTGAAATGGTCATCAAGCAGTCCTCGAATCAGACCAGACATATTCAGCCCCGCTTTTGCCACAATCTCGTATTGATCGTGTCGTACTAACACATTGATTCTTTTGTATGTTTCTGGATTATCTGCGGGCATTGCTAGGCCTCGTTTTGATACACATTGTTTAAGAATAATACATATTAGTATGTATTTTAAGTAGATTATATGTATCTATACACATTATCCACACCACCTAGTCAAGATCCAACAGGAAGGCAACCCAGGCGGATGTCCGGCTCCGCCAATGACGGGGAACGTCACCTGCGTGCCCGCGAAACGGGTGGCAGTGACCTGGGATCGTAGCCGGATTTAGCAGTGGAATAGGTGCTCTGTGGAGAGAGAGCGAAATGTTCAGCACCAGGTCGCACTTATCGTAGATACGCCTAAACAAATAGTCGCTTTAACGATGATAGAATCACGAAGATCGAACCTTGTATCACTAGACCTAAATCAATCCGGCCTCCCATAACTCGCAGCACCAGGGGGGGCAGCCGTTAACCGAGGGATCGACGTCATGGGTTTAAAATCTCTCTTTCGAAAACACACTGCTGCAGGTCACGATGACAAGTTGGGCGAACCGGTGGAATACAACGGTTACACCATACGACCGGCACCACGTAAACAGGGCTCACATTTCCACACGGCCGGTGTCATCACCAAGGAATATCCTGATGGTGCTAAGGAACAGCATTTTATCCGTGCAGATACTCATTCGAGTTGGGACGATGCCTGCGCCCATGCTGTAATGAAGGCGCGTCAAATCATCGATCAACAGGGTGAAAGGCTGTTCGATCAGACGAGCCGGTGAGAGCCTTAGTGCCGCTCGGCACTCGGAGGGCTTTTTTGGCATCATGCAGCTACAGGAAGATATAACAATAGAACTCGGGCGACAGCGCGATGCCTTTAGCATGGCCGAGATGTCGCGTGACCTCATTGAGCGCGGATTGGGGTGGTCATGGCAGTGCGCTCGTATTGTCCGCCAAATTAGGCATCCTGATGTACAAGTGGTAGTAGCGCGTGATGGGTGGCGCATCCTGGGATTTGCCATCATGCAGTTTCGCGACGATACCGCTCATCTGAATCTTTTTGCCGTGGCGCGGTCATATCAACGCCGTGGGATCGGCCGGTCCTTGCTGCAATGGTTAGAATGTACAGCCCGAACCGCCGGTGTATTCCTTGTCAATCTTGAGGTGCGCGAGAACAACGCCACAGCGCGTAGTTTCTATCGATCCTTGGGTTATATTGAAATGCTACGGATACCACGCTACTACCGTGGAACTGAATCAGCGGTTCGTATGTATCACGATTTGCATATCAGCTAGGATGTCATCAAGTCCGACCCAAAAAGGGTGCTCACGGTGCCGATCCTTGTTGTAGTGGATAATGACAGCGGTAGTAATGTAGGTCTCCCGCACTAGCCTCTGAAGGCATAACAGTCTCACAAGTATCCTGTGCCCAGGGGCAGCGGGTGTGAAATTCACACCCCGCTGGACGATTCATCAGGCTTGGCACTTCCCCTTGAATCTCTATTCGGTTGATCGCTGCATCAGGATCTGGCTGTGGATTTGCTGACAGCAGCGCGAGCGTGTAGGGGTGGCGGGCATTATCAAAGATTTCCTCAGTGAAACCTTGTTCGACAAAACGCCCGAGATACATGATGGCCATGCGGTCGGTAATGTGCCGCACCACGTTCAGGTTGTGCGTGATTACAAGAATACTGACGCCGGTTTTGTCTTGCAGTTTGGCGAGCAGGTTAAGCACCTCGCCCTGCACCGACACATCAAGCCCCGCGGTGGGTTCATCCGCGATGATTAGTTTTGGCGACAATGCAAGTGCCCGCGCAACACCAACACGG
>JAOTYS010000491.1 GCA_029861795.1 Gammaproteobacteria bacterium
ACTGGTTTCGAAAAGTATGGAAAGTGCGCGGTGGTGGCCTTTACGCGTTTGGTTTTGCTGTAACCTTCGTGATTCTCGAGATAGGGTCGCTCGGAGACGACATTGCGGATATCGGCAGTGTTTTTAGTGGCCAGGCGATCCAATTCGTCATCCAGTTCCTCATCGACTCTTTCACAAATACTCTCAAGTCATTCGTGTGGCCCGTGTACGTCGTGCAGATGGCGCCGCCATGGGGTGCGATTGCGCTTGGCCTGGCGTTTGTGTTTTTTGCGAAGGTACTGCAGGGTCCGGTCGAGCAATGGCTCGGCCCAGAAGATTGGACAGAGAATAACGACGACCAATAAGGCGTGGCTAGATCGCTGATACGGACCGCCGCCCTTTGAGTTCTTTAGCGCCGATGTTGCCAAGCAGGCCCCTCTGTCGACCTGGTATTTGACCCTGCGGAAGCTTCTGTTCGCTCGCCGCCAGGTTGCATTTCTGCGGTTGCAAGTAGCGGTCATTTAGTCGGCCGGAGACTCAGCAGGTCGACAGTCTGCTTTCTGGCCTCGCCGAAGATTGACGCGTGCCTGAGTCAAGTCCTAATGTTCGTATTGCAAACCGAACAGGACTAGTACGTCTGACGTATCCGTGCCGGCGTTTCGATTGCAAGAAAGCTCGATCCGGTCAGACGGCTAGTCGCTACATGATTTGTTACTGATGCTGAGTTCGGAAGCATTCATGTTGAATTCAGATGATCGACGATGCAGTACGCGCGTTGAATGAGGACGCCGATGGAACGATTTTTCTTAGCCGAAATAGATCATGGGCCAGGACGCGACCGGGAAGATGCCTGTATCCAGTAATTCTCTTATGGTTGGTTTGTGAAGGGGTTATTATTTCAAGATCGTCATCCTGTTGTATGATCCGAGAAATTTGGCCATTCTATTCACAGCATGGCACAGTATCATAGGTTAACGTCATGTGCGCACATCATATTGTGTACCGCATTTACTTTGTTTGCTCCAGAAAAGTCGGAAGCAGGGTGTGCTTCGGGTTAAATCTGTTGGCCGATTGCCGGATCGTTCCGCGAGCAACGATGCTTGAACGCGATAGATTGCGTAGAAAGTTAGTAGCATCTGTAGGCCAGAAATCAGAAAATTGGATTATTTACGGCTAAACCGGGAGTAGGAAAAGAAATGGGCAATGACCGTTCTGACCAACTAAAAAGCGAAGTAAAAGAACACTGGGAATCCGAAGTATGTGGTACCAGATTTGCAGAAGACGAAAAGCAGGACGAATACTTTCAGACTATAGAAAGAACTCGTTATGATGCCGAACCATACATACCTGGATTCGCGAAATTTGATACATCCAACGGAAAAGAAGTTCTAGAAATTGGGGTAGGAGCTGGAACTGATTTTATTCAGTGGATCCGTCAGCACGCGAAACCCACAGGCATTGATATGACGAGTGCCGCAATATCTATTACTCGAGAACGTTTAAACCGAGAAAATGTATCGGAAGATCGTTACACATTGACGCAGGGAGACGCGGAGAATCTTCAATTTCCCGATCAATCCTTTGATGTCGTCTATTCTCACGGCGTGTTGCACCATACACCAAATACGGTTAAGGCCTTGCAAGAAGTGCTGCGAGTTTTGAAGCCGGGGGGCGAGGCACGAATCATGGTATACGGGGTTCCCTGTTGGAGTGGGCTGATGCTATGGGTTAGGTATGCGCTATTAGCAGGAAAAATAACCAAAAGCCAGAAACAGGTGATCTTTGAAAACCTAGAATCTCCGGGCACCAAAGCATACGGAAATAGCGAATTTTCTAGGATCATGGAAGAGATCGGCTACAAGGGTGTCAAGGTAGAAAGAGAACTTGGAAGTGGTGATTTATTGATGATGCCTCCTTCAGAAAAATTTCAAGGTACTTTGTATCGAATAGTTTGGGCCTTATGGCCTCGGTGGCTGATCCGAAAATTTGGCCGGCCCTGGGGAACCGCACTAATCTGTCATGCCGAAAAGTAATCCGCGGGTACTTTTTATAGGCGGCTTCAAACCCGCTAATGATGGTGCTGTCGGTGGGCAGTTTTACGCATGCTCAACGCTAGTAAACAGCCCAATTAAGGAGCACATAAAATTCATTAAGATTGATTCGACAGTCGCATCAGTACCGCCACCTGCCCTAATAGTGCGCGTTATTCCGGCGATATCGAGAGTCCTTAAAGTAATTTATTTTTTATCAAGTTCGAAAGTTGACTCTGTTCTTGTATTTACCGCCCATGGGGCAAGTCTTCTGGAAAAAGGACTGATCGTTTTCATTGCAAGGTTATTTCGCAAGAAAACTGTGACCTTTCCCCGTTCCGGATTTCTAATCGATGAATGTAAGCGCTCGAGATTTTGGCGTTGGTATACTCGAATGGTTTTTCGACACTCGAACTGGGTAGTTTGCCAGGGGGATTATTGGAGGCAGGGGTTCATAGAGCTGTTGGGCTTGCCTGAAGGAAAGTTTATAACGATCATGAACTGGCTGGATATATCCGAATACAATAGTTTATTTTCGGTAGCCCCAGACAATGGGGAGCTAAGAATACTATTTATGGGATGGGTTGACCAAGATAAAGGAATAATAGAATTTGTTAATTCTATTGCGAAACTAAGATCTAGATTAGGAAATGTCAGGGTAACTATCGCTGGGAAAGGTAACGCACTGGATGCAGCGAAAAATCTAGTCGGTAAATATCAACTCGAAGACTACGTCAATTTTCCAGGGTGGGTGATTGGAGATAAGAAAGAGGAGCTGATCAAACGTAGTCACATCTTTGTTCTTCCGTCGTATGCCGAAGGAATGCCAAACGCATTGCTCGAGGCTATGGCAGCAAAAAAGGCGGTAATTTCTACGAGCGTTGGAGCAATTCCGGACGTATTGAAAAACTTTGAGAATGGACTATTAATTCCGCCAAGAGATGAAGATGCTCTGACGCGTGCACTTGAAACTTGTATCGAGGACCGAGACCTCGTGACGCGTCTGTCAGAAAATGCAAGAAAGTCGATTGAAAAGAACCACGACATTGAGTCAGCTTGGGTCTCAGTTTTTCGACTATTAGATGGCTCCAGGGTGTGAATTACGTCGCCGGGCGGCTGATACTGACCGCCGCCCTTCGAGCTCTTTCTTGACCGAGTTCACGCTTTGTTATGTAAAAACTCAGTACGCTTTCGACCAAGTTGGAGTCTGGGATACAGAGCGTATGAGCAACAATCTTGAGGGTAAATCCGGGGATACCGTCCGTATCCTAAGGCCGCCGCCGCGGGTATTCACCGATTTGTGCGGTCACAACGTGTGGATGGGTGAGGTCGAGTCGCTTGAACTCGGACTCGAGCAACCCGAGAACACAGATCCCTACAATAGCGCCGAAGTTGCGAAGCACAGCCGTCAGTCGACCTGCTAGTTGAAGCCGCGGAAGCCTCTAGTCGTTTGCAGCCAGGCGGGACACCTGCCGCGGCCAGCCGGCTCAGGTGATAGCCTCACCCAAGTGGCGCCGCGATTTCAACCAGAGAAAAGCGGGTATGGAAACCGTGATCAGTCCCAGCGTGTAGAGCGTTGAGCGCTGGTCCATAAAGGCCATGTAAGCTGCAACCACGCCCCAGAACCCCGTA
>JAOTYS010000079.1 GCA_029861795.1 Gammaproteobacteria bacterium
CTGCTGGTCGAAGGCTTCGGTGTAGTAAATCCTCGTCGGGTAGCCCATCTGCAACATCCTCCTCTCCGGTGGTAGAGTTTAGGTGTTGCATCCACCCATTGAGCCCGCAACCCAAAGCAGATATTGCCCGACTGCTTGAAACGTGATTGTGATCCACTGATTCGCAACCATGCATGGTGCGCTAGATTCCCACAGCCCGACCGAGGTGACCTTCTCGACCGCACGCATCGCGGCGATGCTGCCGCCGAAGCCTGAGCCGATTCAAAAGGGTAGAAAAATACTAAGGCAAACAAGGAAAACTTTATCCCAGAGGGGCTTTCAGGAATAAACGATGCGGGCCGCGCGACCGCACGCGTCCCGCTCGGCTAAGTGAGCGAGAAACTCCTCAAATTCGCTCCGCACGGCCTGGGCTAGTAGGCGCTGCGTCCCTTCGCGAAGCATCGTGAAAGATCCCCGTCCTGCCCTGGCCAACGCAGTTCAACTACCGTAACCTTCCTCATGGTGGCGTGACGCCTTTGCGGTTTGCTGAAAACGATCTGGCCACTCGAATTCCAGCAGGTCACGCCGCCTTCATCAACTCATTGTTGTACACCAGATTCCGTTGTAGCTCAGGAGACAGACCATGCCGATTTATGATGATCCCCAAGGTATCGTCGACGACTTGCGGAAAGGCGTCGCCGCGCTTGGCGGCCGGCGCATTGCGGCAATTATCGTGGGAGCGCTGCTGCTGATCTTCCTCTGGTCGACCTGGTTCACGGTGCAGCCCGAGGAGACGGGCGTCGTCCAGCGCTTTGGGGCGGTGGACCGCACGGTCGGTCCGGGCCTGCACTTCAAGTTTCCTGACGGCATCGAGAGGGTGCGACTGGTTCCCACGGCCCGGGTCCTCAAGGAGGAATTCGGGTTCGGCACGGCTTCCATGGGTGCTGGCGGGCGAACGGAATACGCGGCTGGCAATAAGGCCTTCAAGGAGGTGTCGCTGATGCTTACGGGCGACCTGAACGTGATCGATGTGCAGTGGATCGTTCAGTACCGGATCGAGGACCCGGTCCGCTACCTCTTTCGGGTCCGCGAGTCCCTGCAGACGATCCGGGACATCGCCGAGGCCGTCGTGCGCCGGGTGGTCGGCAACCGCTTGGGGAGCGATGTCCTGACCGTCGGCCGGGTGGCCGTGTCAACCGAGGTAAAGGAGGAGATGCAAAAGATTCTCAGCGCCTACGAAACCGGCGTTCGCCTGGTCACGGTAGAGCTGCAGGACGTGACGCCCCCGGATCCCGTCAAGCCCGCCTTCAACGAGGTAAACGAGGCGCGCCAGGATCGGGAGCGCACGATCAATCAGGCGCAGGAGCGGGCTAACCGGGAGATTCCCAAGGCGCGCGGCGAGGCGACCCGGACGATCACCGAGGCTGAGGGCTACGCCGTCGAGCGCATCAACCGCGCGAACGGCGAGGCAACGCGATTCCGGGCCATTCTCGCGGAGTACCAGCGCGCTCCGGAGGTCACGCGCCGCCGCCTCTACCTGGAGGCAATGGGCACGATCCTGCCCGAAGCGAGCGCCCTGTACATCGTCGATAGCGACCAAAAGGCGCTGCTGCCCTGGCTCCGCCTGGAATCGGGACAGATGCCCGCCACCGGAGGCAAGGGAAGCGGCCAGGCAGAAGGCGTCGAGGGAGGGAAGCAGCCATGAAGAACGCGCTAAATATCGGACTCGGGTTGCTCGCGCTGGCGATCGTCATTGTCTTCTCCGGAACCTTCTACACGCTGGAGGAGGGCGAGCAGGCGATCATCGTCCAGTTCGGCCGGCCCGTGGGGGCACCGATCACCGCGGCTGGGCTGCACGTCAAGCTCCCCTTCGTGCAGGACGTGCGCCGCTTCGAGAAGCGCCTCCTCATCTGGGATGGCGACCCCAACCAGATCCCCACCAAAGGGCGGGAGTTCATCTGGGTCGACACGACGGCCCGCTGGCGGATCGCCGACGCCAAGAAGTTCCTCGAGAACGTAGCCACGGAGGCCGGCGCCCGATCGCGCCTGAACGACATCATCGACTCGGTCGTGCGGGACCAGGTTTCGGGCAGCGAGCTCGTGGAGCTCGTCCGCAGCGCCTCGTGGGTAGTTCCCGAGGGAGAGATTCTGGAGGAGGTCCCCGCCGAGGTGCGCGAGGAGTTGAAGAAGAAGGTCGTCCGCGGACGCGAGGAGATCACCCGGACCATCCTGGCCGAAGCCCGCAAGGTCATCCCCCAGTACGGGATCGAGTTGGTGGATGTGCGCATCAAGCGCCTCGACTACGTGGAGAGCGTCCGGGAGAAGGTCTATGCCCGGATGATCTCGGAGCGCAAGCGGATCGCTGCCCAGTTCCGGTCCGAGGGCGAAGGCCGGAGCGCCGAGATCCTGGGGACCATGGAGAAGGAGCTGCGCCAGATCCGCTCCACCGCCTACCGACGGGTCCAGGAAATCCGGGGGAAAGCCGACGCCGAGGCGACGCGCGTGTACGGGGCAGCCTATAGCGGCGATCCCGAGTTCTACGCCTTCTCGCGAACCCTGGAGGCCTACAAGGAAGGGCAGAACAAAAACTCAGTGGTGATCCTCACGACGGACAGCGACTACTACCGTTACCTGAAGCAGTCCGGCTCTCGGCTCTCGCCTGGGACCGCTGCGTCCCGGCCGAGTCGTTAGCGCAAGGTGAACAAAAGGAACAAGAGGTGAACAAGAGCGGTCGCCGATTAGCCGATGCCGCTTCTGGCCGAACTCGGTAGTTCGATGGCCCATCAGCTTCATTCCACGTTCGATTTCCGCCCGCAGGAGGCCTATGCCCGCTCGACACCAGCCCGTCCGGCAGCCGCCAGAGGGAAGAGATAGAAGCGCCCGACACCCACGGCTTTGGCGCCGCGCGAAAGGGCCTTCAGGACATGGGTTCCGCGCTGGATTCCCTCCATCCATCATCACGTCTAACCCGTACCCCCAATTCACCGTAACAGATTAAGTATAAAAATCATCTTAGATTGTGCTTGACATGTTAGGTTAATTAACCTAGTATGGTTAATTGGAATGAAGAAAGTTCCAATCTCATTAATCAAATATGGTTATCTGAACAGGAGAATTAGGATGTTAAACATCACACGCTTTAATCCGCTCGAGAATGCATTCGAGAACATGTTACGTAGCGAGCACATGTTACGTAGCGTCCCCATGTGGCTGTCTAACCCTGAGACGCGGGCGCCGGCGACGCCGACCCCGTTTCGCATGGACGTAGCCGAGAACGACAAGGAGTATCAAGTGCTGGCCGAATTGCCCGGCGTCTTGAAGGAAGAGATCAGCATAACTATTAACGGCAACGAAGTTGCGGTAACGGCGGAAGTGAAGCACCTAAAACACGCCAAGAACGGCGAGACGACGGTGCTTCGCGCCGAGCGGTATTACGGCAAACTCGAGCGCGTGTTCACGCTCCATCATGAGGTCGACGAAGCGAGCGTCCAAGCCAAGTACAACGACGGCGTGCTGGAACTCACGCTGCCGAAGAAAACCCTATTGGCAGCGAAAAGGATCGCGGTGAATTGAGCGGCGCCTCGAATAGCTAGCATGTGTTTGGTTGGGGCGGACTGTCCGTCCCAACCATCTACTGCGATCCGGTCAGGAATAACCCTGGCCTTAGCACGAGGAAAGTAAGATGGCAGACAATCAAAAACCTTGGGCACCACGGCAGATGGCCTGGAGTTCAATCGTAACGGTATTTGCAGTGATCGCAATCGGGTTTAGTTGGTTCGGTCTTCCCGGGTTCGGCTGGGTCACCCAAGGGGGCGCCAATCAGATGGCGCAGGCGGCCGTGACCGGGCAACTCATACCCATCTGTGTCGCCCAAGCTCGCCGAGCCCCAGAGGCTGACCTCAAAGCTCTCGAGGCTACGGGTACGTGGGAGCAGCGTGACTTCGTCGAGCGTAACTTCGTCGAGCGTAACTTCGTTGAGCGTAACTTTGTCGAAGGCAAAGGGCGGGCGACGATGCCGGGTAGTTCTTCGCCTGAGAGCGGTGTTGCTACGCCGTGTGTGGACTTTGACCAGCTATTCGGCACAGGCAAACTGATCGCCTAGATTATCCGCCCACCGGCAATAGGCAGCCAGTGATGGATTTGAGCCTGGGTTCTCGGCCTCTTCTTCCGAGGCTTCCTCGAAGACTGACGCTGGATTGGGTGCGCGAGATGCTGGCCAACTCATTCGTCGCAAGATCATCGTAGGCAAAAATATCACAACATAATTCAAGCGCGGTATTATCAATGAAACCAGAAATTAAATTGACCATACAGTCTGCAATTTGGGGCGCTGTGGGTGGGGCAGTCGCGGCAATCATCATCGGCTTTGCGTGGGGCGGTTGGACAACCGCTGGCACTACCCAAAGGATGACCGATGAGGTGATCTTGGCGAGTCAGGCGGCGATCTGCGTCGCCCAATTCGTGAAGCAACCGACCCATAAAGAGAAACTTAAAGCATTAGGGGAATTAAGTCGTTCCTGGACGCGAGCTGAATTCATTGAAAAAGGGGGCTGGCATAAAATGCCCGGACAAGAAGAGGCCGGCTATCTTGTATCCCGAGCATGCGCCGATGGGCTTGAACTTCTTATCAAAGAATGAGTTGGCTGTTAAAGGTAACTGATATGTGGGTTACCTTTTTCAATAAAAAGGGACGGTCGCAACTTTAGCCATCCTTGGGAGAATCGGGAAAAAAACTTTGTTGGCAAGGACCATACAGCGAACATACTGCAAACCATCGTAATTCAACCAAACAGAGGTATTTCCGTGATTACAGGAACCGTAAAGTGGTTTAACCAGGTTAAGGGTTACGGCTTCATTACCCCACAGGACGGTAGTAACGATGTCTTCGTGCATCACTCGGCCATTCAGGGGGGCGGCTACAAGTCCCTGACCGAGGGCCAACGGGTCACACTCGATGTCGAGCGAGGCCCGAAGGGTCCGTCGGCGGCGCGAGTTCAACCGGCCTGACGTCGTACACTGGTTTTCGGTATTTCGAGGTTGATCTCTAACTAACGCGCGCCCCTGCTTGACGCGTTGAACGGCCGGCTCGATTCCAGCGCGGCGATCGAGAGTGTGGTTCAAACGAGAAGAAGCTGACAGCTATGCCCGGTACGTTCACAGAACTGGTAGAGCGTACTGGCCTGACGAATGCCCTAAAGTCCTAAGCGATCTCTTGAAAGAACCGAGCTCCCGAGGTGGGGCATGGGCGAGCTTTAAATTTAATTAATATGAGAGAGGTATCAAATGAAACCAGAAATTAAATCGGCAATAAAGCCTGCAATTTGGGGCGCTGTGGGTGGGGGAGTCGCGGCAATCATCATCGGCTTTGCGTGGGGTGGTTGGACAACCGCTGGCACTACCCAAAGGATGACCGATGAGGCGCTCTTGGCGAGTCGGGCAGCGATCTGCGTCGCCCAATTCATCAAGCAACCGAACCATCAAGAGAAACTTGCTGAATTAGAGAAATTAAGTTCCTGGGATAGACATGAAGCCATCGAAAAAGGAGGCTGGGATAAAATGCCCGGGCAACAAGAAGCCGTTTATGATGTAAGTCGAGCATGCGCCGATGGGCTTGAACTTCTTATGGAAAAATGAGAGTTCTTGGCTCAGTTACGGCTCGTTTGCTCGAAGAGGGTCCGTCGGCGGCGAGAGTGCAACCGGCCTAACGTCGTACACTAGCGATGGATCCTGAGTCGTTCAAGCAACCATCCACAAGGAGGAATGACCCATGAGTAGAATGCGAGGACCACGTGCCCTTTCCATTCGCTCCGGCGGCGCCTCCCACTGGTACATAAGCGACCGATCACCTTGAAAAAAATACCCGACGGACAAAGTGAACCCACCGCTCTCGATGTCGTATATGAGTATCACGACCGGACCAAGCATGAATTTCAACGCTATGCACGTTCATTGGGCTATATGGACTGGGATAGCCAGCCCAATCCATTCCGACGTTACGATCAGGCAGTAACATTGCCCCTTGACCATCCACCGGTTACTGACACGCCAACCTATGACTCACTATTCGGCACGTGGCAAGAACCATATGCATCCATAAGTCGGGCATCAATCAGTCGTCTCTTTTATGAAAGCCTCGCAATCTCTGCATGGAAGCAGGCGGGCGAAAATCGCTGGTCATTGCGGGTCAACCCATCAAGTGGCGACCTCCACCCCACGGAAGCCTATTTGATCGCCGGATCGATCAAGGATCTCACTGAAGTGGCCGCTGTGTTCCATTATTCGGCTTATGAACATGCAATGGAGCGCCGTGTCATCTTGACGAGTGAGGAATGGGATGCAATCGGTCAAAATCTACCGCCCAATTTTGTGTTGGTCGCGCTGGCATCGATTTACTGGCGCGAGTCATGGAAATACGGAGAGCGCGCCTTTCGTTATTGTCATCACGATGTTGGTCATGCCATCGGTACGGTTACCTTCGCCGCCGCCGCCCTCGGCTGGACCACCAGACTGGTCCATTCCATAGCGGATGATGATCTGGCAACGCTATTAGGAATCCATCAACAGGAGGGTGTCGAGGCGGAACATCCGGACTGCCTGCTGGTAATTTTTCCCGCAGATGAAAACGCTGCAACAGCAGATCCCGTCATAGACCTGCCTGCCACGCTGATTGAGCGGTTTAAAAAAACTGAATTCGAAGGGCATCCGAATTCATTAAGCAGTTATCAGCATGAATGGCCGATCATAGACGCCGTTTCTGAAGCATGCCGTTTCAGCGGTAATGGTTCATTGAGACGCAAACGGGGGCCCAGTAACAAACTCCAGGGTAGAATTGAGTTTGGTGAGGGCAGACGAGTATCGGCGCGAAAGATTATCCGGGAACGTCGCAGTGCGCTTGCGATGGACGGTCACAGCCGTATCAGTAAAGAGGCATTTTATCGAATGATGGCACATGTCTCTCCGCATCGAGGCAACAATATAATAGAAGTATTGCCCTGGCAGGCACGAATCTCACTGGCCCTCTTCATCCATCGTGTGGACGGTTTGTCGCCTGGCTTGTATTTACTCATACGCGATCCCGGACACGAACCCTCGCTGCGAAAAGCATTGCGTTCGGAATTCCGATGGGAGATACCGAGAGATTGTCCGGGATCCGTCAATCTGTATCTGCTGGCAGAAGCCGATGCTTGTGACACCGCGCGGCTCATCTGTTGCCATCAGGATATTGCGGCAGACGGTGCGTTTGCCCTCGGCATGTTGGCGGAATTCGACGCCAGTCTTGAACGACACGGCGCATTATTTTATCCACGTCTGTTCTGGGAGACGGGACTGATAGGGCAAATCCTATACCTGGACGCCGAAGCCGCCGGTATTCGATCCACGGGCATTGGCTGTTTTTTTGATGATGCCATGCATGAGGTACTTGGTATCCGTGACCATGCCTGGCAGAGCTTATATCACTTTACCGTCGGTGGGCCCGTCGACGATCCCCGGCTACAGACGCTGCCCTCCTACTGGTATCTGATATAAACTACCGAGTGATAGTGAATCCACCTGCAGAGAAAGCGTCGCATCGTTACACGAACCGGCCGTTTCCCTCGTACCGTTTTGTCCCTGGCAAAGCACCGCACCCAACCCGCGATCCGGATGGCCATTCGTACAACAAGCCACCGGTAGAGCTTGCATCAATCGATCCAGAGGAGAAAAATGGGCGACATCGGCGGCCACTTACGTTCTTTCTCGCTTGGGCGAGCAATAGCTCGTCGAGCCCATGGTGTAGCGCGGAGATATACTGCAACTAAGACGTTCAATATTCGTTAGGCCCTCAATTACCTCCAGGTAGGACTATCTAAATCTATGGAAAAAGTCGTCGTGTTTGTGGACGTTCAAAATATTTACTACACCACAAAACAGTTTCACAATTGTCATTTCAACTATAATGCATTTTGGGTTGAAGCGACTTCAAATAGAGAAGTTGTGAAAGCGATTGCTTATGCCATTGATAGGGGCGATGAAAAGCAGAAACAATTTCAAAACATACTTAAGGGAATTGGGTTTGAAGTAAAACTAAAGCCTTTTATTCAAAGAAGTGATGGTTCCACGAAGGGTGATTGGGATGTTGGCATTACACTTGATGTTATGGAATATGCAAAGAAATCAAACGTAGTTGTGCTAGCATCTGGGGATGGTGATTTTGACTTATTAGTAAATAAAATAAGAAAAGACTTTGGTGTTTCGGTTGAAGTATATGGCGTGGCTCAACTTACAGCTACGTCTTTGATTAATTCGTCATCAAAGTTTGTATCAATTGAAGATGATTTGCTATTAACAATAGCAAGGTAATGCAGAATAAAATGCCTAACAAAACAATGCACCAGACCCGCTAACTGCATAGTTGTAATTGAGTTTTGTGGTTTATCCGACCATCACCTTGGACACAGCCTGCAATACCGGGATAGGCACGCATCCCCTTGGGGACGCCATTTTCTTCCAGTAGTTTCGGTACCTCAAGTACTTAGAAGCTACAACGCCCGCAAATGTGGTCCTCAGGTACACCACAGGAGGACGACATGGGTACACCACACAAGCGCGGGCGTTGTTGGTACTCCCGCATCAAGGTCCCAATAGAGTTGGCGCCGCTGGTCGGTCGGCGCGAAATCGTCCGTTCGTTACGGACCGCGTCGCACCAGGAGGCTCTAACGCGTTGCAAACTTTGGGAGGCCCGAGTGGTCATTCTGTTTGCTATGCTGCGTAATGAGGCCGAAGAAATGCCGCCACTCAATGTTTCAAAGCTTGTCAATCAGTACCTGCAAACCTCACTTCAGGAGGGCGAGGACGACCGGTTGTCTCGCGACAGCCTGAGCACTCAGGAACAGGGGGCAATTACCCTCGCAGTGTCGGGCAAGCTTGGACGACTCACGGCCGCACTTACCTATAATGATCTCTCGGCGGCCACCGATGAGGCAGACCAGCTTCTCGCGCAGCACGTCATAGCGCTCGACAAGTCCTCCGAGGACTACCGGCGTCTTTGTCGTGAATTACTGAAGGCGCAAGTTAAAGTCTTCCAGGCCGAGCTACGTCGGTGGAATGGCGACTATTCGGATGAATTAGTGACGGTGACGCCAGACCGCGCCGCTGGTGAACTAGAGGCGGATACGGAGCCTCTGTCAGTAGTGATCTCGGAATTCGTGCGCTATAAGGAAGCCGACCAGTCATGGACACGCAAGACCGGTGTTATGTTCAAGAGTGGTCTACAGCTCTTCCTAGACGCGCTTGGTGACAATCCCATAGGTACGATTAGCAAGGCGGACCTACGCGGTTACCGTGAATTGTTGCACAAGTTACCCAGACGATTTGCTACTCGGTTCCGAGGTAAGTCGCTTCAGGAAATCCTTGCGCGGGACGCATACCCTAAGCTGGCCCTCGCGTCGGTGGACAAACAACTACGGTATGTCAAGGCACTCTTCAGTTTCGCGGTGCAATACGACCACCTCAGTAAGAATCCCGCCGATGCGCTCATGCTGAAAAAGTCCAGCGATCCTCAAAAGCAGCGCAAGGCGTTCTCCGCTAACGATCTACGTCGCATCTTCGACGCCACGTACTATGCCCAACGCGAGAAGCGCCCTGATCGTTTTTGGATTCCACTATGTTTGCTATTCACTGGCGCCCGACTCGAAGAGATTGCACAGCTAGACACCAAAGACGTTCGTCAGGTTGATAGTGTCTGGTGCTTTAACATCGAGGAAGAGAGCGATGACAAGTCAGTCAAGACTACTCAGAGTGTGCGCATGGTGCCGGTACACTTTCGGTTGCTCGACCTCGGGCTGCTCGAGTTCGTGTCATCGAGGCGCGCTGACAGCGAGCAGAAGTTATGGCCTAACCTAACCAAAACCGCGAACGGCTACGGTAGCGCGATCTCCAAGCACTTCAATAGACGACTGCGTGCCATCGGTATTGAGGACCGTAAGCTGGTGCTGTACTCGCTGCGTCACAATGTGGTCACGCAGCTCGCCAATAAGGGCGTGCAAGACTATCTTATCGAGCGCCTTGTAGGACATCGAAGCGAAGGGCAGACGTTTAGCAGGTACACGAAGGACATTGACGTTGGGATGCGATCCCGATGAATTGATTCCCACCGAGGTCGTCACCAGGTTACCGGGGCCACTCCCCGCTGTAATCAGCCGAACGTCTGATCCATGTCAACGCATGCGTGTTTAGAGTGGAGTATGAAGAAAAAACTAAAACGCAAAGCGGTGATGGAGGCTATTAGTACTAAAGAAAAGGAACTGACTGCGGTTGGCATCTCGGTCACCTCGTAAAGGGTAGGAGACGAAATAAAGGGAGGAGTTATGAAAACAAGAGTAACCATCTGTACTTGTCTTATTTTGCTGTTATCTCCAGCTGTAGTCATTGCAGCAGATGGGCGATACATAAGTGGTCATATAGGCGCAAGCTGGCTCAGTGATGCTGATCTTGACGGAAGTGTTCCCGGGATTAGATTCAGCTCGGAAGTCGAGTTTGATACAGGAATTCATTTAGGTGGTGCCTACGGTCACGATTTTGGAGAGTTTCGTGTTGAAGGTGAGTTTGGGTACCGAAGTCACGAATTCGAGGAGGTGACAGATCTCGAAATAAATGGTATGCCGCAGGGTGATAGGGATGCCGATGGTGATATTGATGCCTTTATTTTTCTGGCAAATGGTTTTTATGACTTTGATACCGAAACGAAATGGACACCCTATGTGGGAGGAGGAATAGGCTTTGCCCGTCTTGACATAAAGGATCTATTCGTTGCCGGACTCGTTAGAGGTGACGATGATGATACAGTGTTCGCCTACCAGGTAGCCGGCGGTATAGCATATAAAATAAGTGAACAGATGGTTGTTGACCTCAGCTATCGCTTTCTGGCAACTTCTGAACCTGATTTTGGTGACCTAGAATACAACAGCCATAATTTAGTGGCCGCGATAAGGTTTTCTCTCCGGTAGCAACGTTCGGCCTATCCGCTTGCCCGAATCCGTACTTATCGGACGGCCGAGAACGCAGCTTTCCACAACTCTGGGTTTGCTCACGAAAACGGGCGAAAATTCCCGCAACTCTATTAAGGCCCCTTAAGTTACAGGCAACCGGTTCTGGCTGGAGATATACATTCTTGATCAGCTCGGCACGCGCTTACGACCCCGAGGGGAAGCTCAGGAGTAGGTGGAAAACGTAATTGGCCAGTTCGAACTTGAGTGGTATGTTGAACATATGAAACCCACTTATTTTGATTTCACAGTCAAAGACCTCGAGCAAGCTAAGGCCTTTTTCAGGCACGTCTTCAATTGGCGATTCGAGAAGTTCCCGATGCCTTACGACTACTACCGAATCCAAGCGGGAGCAGAAGGCGAACCAGGCATTGATGGCGGTATCGGCGCAATCGCTGATACGCCGACGAGTGGCGGCAGGCCGCTGACCCAGGTGACCATACCTGTTCCGAACCTTGACGCATGCATTGCACGAGTCGAGCAAAACGGTGGAACCGTCATCGAACCGAAGATGCCTATCCCCGGTATCGGCTGGTTTGCCGCCTGCGCCGAACCGGGCGGATTGTTGTTCGGAGTTATGGAAGCTGATCCCAGGGCGAAATAGGCGCGACAGACTGTTAACACGCAGGGTTCTCGAATGGCGGCTCATGGGCCGACTCCCGTCTGTCACGACATCATTTTCCTAGTGGCTGGACCGACTGCTTCATACGCGAAAGCGGTCTGATGGATTTCGGTTGCTGAGAATTTTTGTCGATAGTCGGCTTTGCATTTGGGAGCTGCCGGTAAGGTGATAGAACTCCGACCGACAAAAAGCCCTCTGTGTCAGGATAGTTGTCGCCTAGATTGATTTTGTCGATTTAGAATGGAGGGCGGTAGGGACACTGGCATGAGCTATCCAAAAGTCGTGAAAGAAGCCGCGTTGGAGAAGATGTTTCATACCGATTTATCTTTGCGAGAGATCGCTGATCAGTTGGGGATCCCCCGCGCCACCTTACACACCTGGAAAAAGCAATATCCAATGAAAAAGGACACGACGGAAACGATCCACACACCAGCAGAGCGTTGGTCGCCAGAGGAGAAGTTTGCGGTGGTGCTGCATACCGCCACCTTAAGTGAAGTGGAGTTGAGCGCCTATTGCCGGGAAAAGGGCGTGTATCCGGGTCAGATCAAGGCTTGGCGGGAGGCTTGCATTCGCGGTAACGAACCGCAGGACAAACACCTACGTCGTGCGGCCAGCTATCAACAACATAAACGCAGAATCAAAGCCTTGGAGCGCGAATTAAGGCGCAAAGACCAGGCCTTAGCCGAAACGGTCGCGCTGTTGGTATTGAGAAAAAAGTACGATGCCCGCTGGGAGGACCCAGAGGGCGATTAATCCCGTTAGCCGAACGCCAACGGGTGGTGGCCTTGATCCAGGCGGCGATGCAATCGGGCGCTCGGCAACGGCAGGCTTGTGAGGGGCTGGAATTGTCTGTGCGGACGTATCAGCGTGGGTGAAAGCCGGTGTGGTCAGTGATCGACGTCTTAGCGCCAAGCGCGCGGCACCGGCCAACAAACTCAGCCACGCGGAACGTCAACGGATACTGGATGTGTGTAATACATCGGCCTATTCACACTTGCCCGCTTATCAGATTGTGCCGCGTTTAGCGGATCAGGGGCTTTACCTAGGCTCAGAGTCCAGCTTTTACCGTATTTTAAAGGCGGCCAATCAGTTAAGACATCGCGGCAATATCAATATCAGGGCTAAGACAAACAAGGCTCATCATTTTATCGCCACCCAGCCGAATCGTGTGTGGAGCTGGGATATCACCTATTGTCCCAGCCGGCTCATTGGCAAACATTATTATTTATACATGATAGAAGACATCTATAGCCGCAAGATTGTCGGTTGGGAGGTCTACCACGAGGAGAATGGCGACAATGCAGCGGTGTTGTTGGAGCGCAGTGTGTGGAAAGAACGCTGCGTGAAAAACCAACTGGTGTTGCACTCGGACAATGGCGGTCCGATGAAAAGCATCACACTCAGAGCCAAGTTACAGGAACTGGGTGTGGAAAACTCCTACAGTCGACCCCGGGTGAGTAATGACAATCCGTATTCGGAATCCTTGTTCAGAACGGTGAAGTATCACCCACGTTGGCCCTCAGAGGGCTTTGAGAGTTTGGACGCAGCGCGCGTCTGGGTAAACGACTTTGTGCAATGGTACAACCATGAGCATCGTCATAGCCGTATAAAGTTCGTAACACCTGTGCAAAGACATACGGGTGAAGATATCAACCTACTCAAAAAACGCCATGCCTTGTATACCAGGATGAAGCGACGTCATCCGTCACGATGGTCAACAACCACACGTAACTGGCAACACGAAGCATGCGTAGAATTAAACCCGAAGCATCATAAAGAAAGAAAGGTAGCATGAACCATCTAGGCGACAACTATGTTGACAAACACCG
>JAOTYS010000080.1 GCA_029861795.1 Gammaproteobacteria bacterium
GCTGGTCGCTTCGGTGGTTGAGATCTGGAGTGCAGCCAATTGGTTCGAGCGAGAGGCGTTTGACCTGTTCGGTATTGTGTTCCAGGGCCATCCGGATTTGCGCCGCATACTCACCGACTACGGCTTTATCGGTCACCCATTTCGCAAAGACTTTCCACTGAGCGGCCATGTGGAGATGCGTTACGATGAAGACAAGGGGCGTGTGGTGTATCAGCCGGTCACCATCGAACCCAGGGTGTTGGTACCGCGCATAATAAGGGAGGACGGATTCGGTGACCGAAATCCGTAACTACACCATGAACTTTGGGCCGCAGCATCCGGCGGCCCACGGAGTGTTGCGCCTGGTCCTGGAGCTCGACGGAGAGGTTATTGCCCGCGTTGACCCACATATTGGTCTGCTGCATCGCGCCACAGAGAAGCTAGCTGAAAGCAAGCCGTATAACCAAAGTATCGGTTATATGGATCGGCTCGATTATGTCTCCATGATGTGTAATGAGCACGGTTACGTGTTGGCGATTGAGAAGCTGCTGGGCATTACACCGCCAATTCGGGCTCAGTATATCCGGGTAATGTTTGATGAGATCACACGAATTCTCAATCACTTGTTGTGGCTAGGGGCTCACGCACTGGATGTTGGCGCAATGACCGTGTTCTTGTATTGCTTTCGTGAGCGCGAAGACTTGATGGATTGTTATGAAGCAGCGTCTGGCGCTCGCATGCACGCAACCTACTATCGGCCCGGCGGAGTCTACCGCGATCTTCCGGACACTATGCCACAGTATGAACCTTCAAAGTGGCACGGTGAGAAGGCGGTGGAGCGAATGAATCGCAATCGGCAGGGATCCTTGCTGGATTTTGTCTGGGATTTTACTGAAAGATTTCCCCGCTATATCGACGACTATGAGACTTTGCTGACCGACAATCGTATCTGGAAGCAACGCACCGTGGATATAGGTGTAGTGTCGGCCGAGCGCGCGTGTCAGCTTGGGTTTACCGGTCCGATGTTGCGTGGATCGGGTGTGGAGTGGGACTTGCGCAAGAAACAACCCTACGAGGTATACCATAAGATGGATTTTGATATTCCCGTGGGAACGGCTGGCGACTGTTACAGTCGCTACCTTGTGCGTATTGAGGAGATGCGCCAGTCAAACGGTATCGTGCGTCAGTGCATCGAGTGGTTGCGCGATCACCCAGGACCCGTGATGGAGGATAACTACAAGCTGGTGCCGCCACAACGCGAGACCATGAAACGGGATATGGAGTCTTTAATTCATCACTTTAAGTTGTTTACTGAGGGCTATTGTGTCCCAGAAGGGGAGGTTTACGCAGCAGTCGAGGCCCCTAAAGGTGAGTTCGGGGTGTACTTAATATCAGATGGCGCCAACAAGCCCTATAGATTAAAGATTCGCGCCCCCGGATTCGCTCACCTTTCGTCGTTAGACGAGATGTGCCGCGGGCACATGATTGCCGATCTGGTGGCCATTATCGGAACTCAAGACATAGTTTTTGGTGAAGTAGACAGATAATAATGGATTCACCAATGTCTAACATTCTTTCCGACGCGGTACGCACCAAGATTGCCAAAGAACTCGGCAAGTATCCAACCAAGCAAGCGGCGGTAAAGTCATCGTTGCGCTATGCCCAGGACGAGCATGGTTGGGTGAGCGATGATGTAGTCAAGGCAGTGGCACAGGAACTAGAGCTTGAGCCGATTCAGGTTTACGAAGTCGCTACCTTTTACGACTTCTTTGAAGTTGAGCCTGCGGGACGTCACAACATTCGTGTGTGTACTAACGTGACCTGCATGCTATGTGGTTCCGACGATATCGTTGCTCGTCTGCAGAAACGTTTAGGCGTTGGTCTGGGTGAAACCACGCCCGATGGAAAATTTACATTGCGCGAGGCAGAGTGTCTCGCCGCTTGTGGGGGTGCGCCGATGATGATGATCGGTGATGAGTTCTATGAAAACCTCACACCAGAACGAGTGGACCGAATCATCGAGGAGTTGGACTAGATGGGGATCGTCAACGTCTGTTTGCCAGCACCCGAGTTGGAGAAACCATGGAATATTGAAACCTATGAGGCTCAAGGTGGTTATCAAGCGTGGCGCAAAATTGTGCAGCAGCGCACTCCACCTGAAGAAATCATCGAAGAGCTAAAGGCTTCGGGCTTGCGGGGTCGGGGTGGGGCAGGTTTTCCCACCGGACTTAAGTTGAGCTTTATGCCGCGGAATGTACCAGGACAGAAGTATCTTGTGTGCAATTCCGACGAAAGCGAGCCTGGCACCTTTAAGGATCGCGATATAGTGCGTTACAACCCTCATGCGTTAGTGGAGGGGATGGCGATAGCGGGTTACACCATTGGTGCGACGGTGGCCTATAACTATATCCGCGGTGAATTCTACGAACCCTTCGTGCGCTTTGAGCAGGCTCTCAACCAAGCTCGCCAGGCAGGGTTGTTGGGGCACGATATCTTGGGTTCAGGGATTGACTTCGACCTTTACAGCCAGCGAGGTGCGGGCGCTTATATCTGTGGCGAGGAGACTGCCTTACTAGAGTCATTGGAGGGTAAGAAGGGTATGCCTCGCTTCAAGCCGCCGTTTCCTGCGCAATATGGCGCGTTCGGTCGACCTACCACCGTCAATAACACCGAATCCCTGGCGTCGATACCGGCAATAATGCGTAATGGCGCTAAATGGTTTGCCGATCTCGGGCCGCCCAACAACGGCGGCACAAAGATCTTCTCGGTCTCCGGACATGTTGCTAGACCGGGAAACTTTGAGGTGCCGTTGGGTACGCCGTTTAAGGAGCTGCTTGAAATGGCGGGGGGAATGCGTGACGGCAAAAGGCTCAAGGCAGTTATCCCGGGCGGTTCCTCGGTGCCGGTGTTGCCGGCTGAAGACATCATTGACTGCAACATGGACTACGACTCCTTGCAGCAAGCAGGATCGATGCTGGGCGCAGGCTCGGTCATCGTGATGGACGAGACTACTAGTATGGTGCGCGTGCTGGAACGAATTTCTTACTTTTATTATGTCGAGTCGTGCGGCCAATGTACGCCGTGTCGCGAGGGCACAGGTTGGCTGTACCGCGTAATTCGACGTATCCGCAATGGCAAAGGTCGCCCGGAAGACCTAGATCTATTGGTGGATATGGCGAATAAAATCGAAGGTCGAACCATTTGCGCACTAGGTGACGCGGCAGCATGGCCGGTGCAAAGTTTTATCAAGCATTTTCGCCACGAGTTCGAGGCGATGATTCCTGGAATGCAGGCGGCGGCGTGACCGTGGGATAAAAAGAGGCAATGGCAGACGTAATCAACATTGAAATCGATGGCAAGGCCTTGGAAGCCAAACCGGGGGTCATGATCATCCAGGTCGCGGACCAGGCGGGAATCTATATTCCACGTTTTTGCTATCACCAAGAGCTGTCGATCGCAGCCAACTGTCGCATGTGTCTGGTCGAGGTGGAAAAAGCGCCGAAGCCGCTGCCGGCTTGTGCCACACCAGTGGCGGATGGCATGAAAGTGTTCACCGGGTCCGCTGTGGCCGTGGAAGCTCAAAAGGGGACCATGGAGTTCCTTTTGATCAATCACCCTTTGGATTGTCCAATTTGTGATCAGGGTGGTGAGTGCCCGTTGCAGGATCAAGCGTTGGGATACGGCAAGGATGTCTCGCGGTTCACCGAGAAGAAACGCGTTGTAGATGATCACGATATCGGTCCGCTAATCTCTACGGAAATGACCCGATGTATTCATTGCACGCGTTGTGTTCGCTTTGGCGCAGAGATTGGCGGCATCATGGAGATGGGCGCCACTGGACGCGGTGAGCATATGGAAATAGGAACTTATCTTGGGCGCACGGTGGATTCCGAATTATCTGGGAACATGATCGACTTGTGCCCGGTAGGCGCCCTGACCTCAAAGCCCTATCGCTATACCGCGCGGGCATGGGAGTTGGTGAGCCACGACGCCGTGAGCCCGCATGATTGTGTCGGATCCAATATGAGCATCCAAAGCTTGCGTGGTGAAGTTAAGCGAGTACTGCCTAGGGAAAACGAAGCGGTAAACCAGTGTTGGTTATCGGACCGCGATCGATATAGCTATGAAGCGTTGAACACTAATGACCGGTTGAGCGGACCTAAGATTCGCGAGCACGGCCAATGGCGTGAGGTGGACTGGCACACCGCGCTTGAGTTTACCGTGGCGGGCTTGAGAAATGTTATTGAGCAGCACGGCGCGCATCAGTTGGGGGCGTTGGCGTCACCGACATCGACGCTGGAAGAATTTTATCTGTTACAAAAGTTCATGCGGTCCCTTGGCAGTGGCAATGTGGATCATCGGTTGCGTCAAGCGGACTACACAGGCGACGACATTGCGCCGGACTATCCTGGCCTAGGTCGTAGCATCCAGAGCTTGAAGCAGGTACAGGCGGCGCTGCTTATAGGTTCGAACATCCGTAAGGAGCAGCCGTTATTGGGTCTGCGTTTACGTAAAGCGTTCTTGGCAGGCGCCAAAATCTCCGCGATCAATGCCATGGATTACGACTTTACCTTTGATCTCAGCAATAAATGTATTGTTAACCCTGCGACCATACCATTAGTGCTTGCGCGTGTGGCAAAGGCATTGAGTTCGATCGAGGCCAAGCCGTTGCCTGCAGAGGTCGAGCGCTGGCTCGGGGGTGACGGAATAGACGGGCAACACCTTGCGATTGCGACGACACTTCATCAAAGTGGGGACAGTGCGGTGATAGTGGGTACTGCAGCACAAAGCCACCCGCAGCATTCGGTGATCCGTGCCCTAGCGCAACTCGTTGCCGATCTCAGTGGTGCTACTTTTGGCGTTTTACCTGAGGCTAACGGGGCCGGAGGGTGGCTTGCCGGATGCGTTCCCCATCGCGGTAGCGCTGCTGGCACTGCCGAAGTCAGGGGCATGAATGCGAGACAAATGTTACAGCACTCCCTTAAGGCTTTCATTTTGTTAGGCGTTGAGCCGGAGCTCGATTGCCTCGACGGTTGCGCTGCGCGCAAGGTTATGGAAGCAGCCGAATTCGTGGTTAGTTTTTCTGCCTTTGAAACTGAAGCGACCGAGTATAGCCACGTGCAATTGCCGATCGCAGCATTTAGCGAAACACCCGGCAGCTATGTGAATTGCGAAGGTTTAGTGCAAAGCGTCCAAGGAGCAGTCGCACCGCCGGGAGAGGCTAGGCCGGCCTGGAAAGTGTTACGCGTGCTCGGAAACCTATTTGAGCTTCCAGGTTTTGATTATGTCGATTGCGAGGAGGTGCGCGCCGAGCTTGAGTCGGACAGAACGTTCGATACCCGTTTGCGTAGTTTGCAGCTGGAACCTCTAAAGGCAGATCAAATTGCTACAAACGGCGGTCTTGAGCGTATATGGGATGTGCCTATCTATGTTGTGGATCCAGTGGTACGGCGTGCGCCGGCGTTGCGCGCGACCAGTGACAATGGCGCGCCGTGTGCACGCGTAAACCCCGAGCAATTGATAACGCTGGGTGTAACCGACGGCGATACGGTCACCGCTGAGCTCAACGGCGGCAGTGTCGATATTATCATTACCGCTGATTCGCGCGTGCCACAGCATTGTGTTCACATTCCAGCGGGCTATCCGGAAACCGCGGCGCTGGGGGGAACCGGGCAGGTACGCATTGTGGGGAAATGATGGACGGTCTTGTCACAGTTTGGGGTTGGGTGCCCGAGTGGATTCAGATCGGAGTGGTGAGCCTACTTAAAATCGTCGCCATTCTAATCCCCCTTATTGTTAGTGTGGCGTATATGACGTTCGCAGAGCGCAAGATTATCGGCTACATCCAGGTTCGGGTGGGGCCCAATCGGGTAGGCCCTAGGGGCTGGGGTCAGCCCTGGGCGGACGTGGTCAAGCTGCTGCTAAAAGAAGTCATTATTCCTACCAATGCGAATCGCTTTTTGTTTGTCTCCGCGCCAGTGCTGTCTCTTGCGCCGGCCTTAGCAGCATGGGCGGTGGTGCCGTTTACCGACAAGTTGGTGCTAGCCAATGTGGACGCGGGTCTGCTGTATATCCTAGCGTTGACATCGCTAGGTGTGTACGGCGTGATCATCGCCGGTTGGGCGTCCAACTCCAAATATGCGTTTTTAGGCGCCATGCGCTCTGCAGCCCAGATCGTTGCCTATGAGATCGCCATGGGATTCGCCCTAGTGGGCGTACTGATGGTCGCAGGTAGCCTTAACTTGAGAGAGATCGTCTTGCATCAGTCTGGCGGATTGCATCAGTGGTACCTATGGCCTCTATTGCCATTGTTTTTGGTGTATTTTATCTCCGGGGTGGCCGAGACTAATCGCGCGCCGTTTGACGTGGCCGAAGGCGAATCCGAAATCGTGGCCGGATTTCACGTGGAGTACTCGGGTATAACCTTTGGAGTGTTTTTCTTGGCTGAATACGCCAACATGATTTTGATTGCCACATTGGCTGTGTTGATGTTTCTCGGTGGTTGGCATTCCCCTGTGGCTCATCCTTTACTCGATTCGATTCCTTTATTCTGGTTTCTCGGAAAAATTGTAATTGTGTTGTTCTTTTTCTTGTGGCTCCGGGCCACCTTCCCGCGTTATCGCTATGATCAAATCATGCGGCTGGGGTGGAAAGTGTTTATCCCGGTGACCTTGGTATGGATCGCAGTGATCGGCCTGGCTAAGTTTGTGACGCCATGGGGTAGAGTTTTCTCGTAGGAGAATATAGTGGCCGCGCTCAAACATTACTTTAAGAGTTTTTTCCTTTGGGAACTGATCAAGGGCATGAGCGTCACCGGGCGACATCTTTTCGCTCGAAAGATCACAGTGCAGTATCCAGAGGAGAAGACACCCAAGTCACCGCGGTTTAGAGGCCTACACGCGCTGCGTCGCTATCCCAATGGCGAAGAACGATGTATAGCCTGCAAGCTGTGTGAGGCGGTCTGTCCTGCCCTTGCCATTACGATCGAGTCCGAAGAGCGTGAAGACGGCACCCGGCGCACCACTCGTTACGACATCGATCTGTTTAAATGCATCTACTGCGGGTTTTGTGAGGAGGCCTGCCCGGTCGATTCGATTGTAGAGACCCACATCCATGAGTTTCACTTTGAGAACCGTGGCGATAACGTGATCACCAAGGAGCAACTGCTTGAGATAGGCGACAAATACGAAGCCGAAATCGCCGCCGCACGGGCGGCGGATGCTGCGTACCGTTGATTGAATGTCGGCCCGATGTCGCATGGGGATAAGCAATGCATTGACGGATTGAAGTACAAAATTACTGACAACTCACAATAATAAGCGCCCACCAATGTCGTTTCTACAACTAGCGTTTTATTTCTTCAGCACGGTCCTGATCTTCGCTGCCGCTATGGTGATCACTGTTCGTAACCCAGTACGTGCCGCGTTGTTCCTGGTGTTGGCGTTTTTTAGCGCAGCCTGCGTGTGGATGACACTGGAGGCGGAGTTCCTGGCCATCGTTTTGGTGCTGGTCTATGTCGGTGCAGTGATGGTGTTATTCCTGTTTGTAGTGATGATGTTGGATATCAACTTGGCAAGATTGAAAGAGGGTTTTGGTGAATATCTACCCATTGGTGGTTTCGTCGCAGTACTGATGGTGATCGAGATGATCATTGTGCTGCAGGTCCCTGATTTCGGTATGGATCAGATGCCACGACCTGAGGGACATGGTGCAGACTACAGTAACACCAAGGAATTGGGCCGGGTGCTTTACACCGAGTATGTCTATCCCTTTGAGATCGCTGCATTAATCTTGCTGGTAGCTATTATCGCAGCCATCGCGCTGACGCTGCGCAAACGACCAGAGACCAAATATCAGACCCCCGGCAAGCAAGTCCAAGTTCGTCGCGATGAGCGTGTTCGTATGGTCAAGATGAAAACCGAGCAATCCTCGGACTAAGGGTCAGCATTTACCATGATTCCACTGACAAATTATTTAATCCTCGGTGCGGTGGTGTTCGCGCTTGCCATCGTCGGGATGTTTCTCAATCGTAAAAACGTCGTGATCTTGCTAATGGCCATAGAGTTAATGTTGTTAGCGGTAAATATCAATTTTGTGGCGTTCTCGCATTACCTCCAAGATATCGCTGGCCAAGTTTTCGTATTTTTCATTCTAACGGTGGCTGCGGCCGAGGCGGCGATTGGGTTAGCCATATTGATTGTACTGTTTCGCAATCGCCGCACCATCAACGTAGATGATTTGGATAGCCTAAAAGGTTAACAAGTAGCATGGATATGGAGTTCGTCTATCTCGCTATCCCTCTGGTGTGTCTCATTCCTTCGATTATTGTGGGTCTAGCAGGTCGGTGCATGGATCGCGCTTGGGCACATCGGATCACCATATTTGGTGTGGCGGTGGCGACGGCATTGTCCGCAATGGTGTTCGTCGATGTGATGTCAGGAAACACCTTCAACGGATCGGTCTATACCTGGGGGGTGAGCGGCGGGGTTCGATTTGAGATCGGCTTCTTGATCGATCAGTTAAGCGCGACAATGATGGTGGTGGTGAGCTTTGTGTCACTGATGGTGCACATCTACACCATTGGCTACATGCATGAAGATCCAGGATATCAGCGGTTCTTCAGTTATATATCGCTGTTTACGTTCGCCATGTTAATGCTGGTGATGTCCAATAACTTCTTGCAATTATTTTTCGGATGGGAAGGTGTGGGTCTGGTGTCTTATCTCCTGATCGGATTTTGGTTTGATCGAGAGTCGGCGATATTCGCCAATTTGAAGGCGTTTTTGGTAAATCGCGTGGGGGACTTTGGGTTTCTGATGGGGATCGCTGCAATCCTGCTTGTGTTTGGAACATTGGATTACGAAACCGTATTTATAGCCGCTCCGGCGGTGACCGACCTAACGGTTGAGATCGTATCTGGGGCGCATTGGAATTGGATTACGGTGATCTGTTTGCTGCTTTTTGTCGGTGCCATGGGTAAATCGGCGCAGGTGCCGTTGCATGTTTGGTTACCTGATTCGATGGAAGGTCCAACGCCAATTTCCGCGTTGATTCATGCAGCGACCATGGTGACCGCCGGCATATTCATGGTGGCGCGCATGTCACCATTGTTCGAGTATTCCGAAACCGCGCTGAGTGTAGTGATGGTTATCGGTGCCATCACTGCGCTATCCATGGCGTTGATTGGGATCGTGCAGAACGATATCAAGCGGGTGGTGGCATATTCGACCTTATCGCAGCTCGGTTATATGACGGTTGCGCTCGGTGCCTCTGCCTATGCGGCGGGTATTTTTCACCTCGGTACCCATGCGTTTTTCAAAGCATTGCTGTTTCTTGCCGCGGGCTCGGTCATCATCGCGCTGCATCATGAGCAAGACATGCGCAAGATGGGTGGATTGAGGGCAGTGATGCCTATCACGTATGTCACGGCAGTGATTGGCTCTCTTGCCTTGGCCGGTATCCCACCGTTTGCCGGGTTTTTCTCCAAAGATGCCATCATCGAAGCGGTCCATGCATCACAATTACCCGGATCGGGCTTTGCGTACTTCGCGGTCACTGTAGGGGTCGTCATTACTGCATTTTATTCCTTCAGATTGCTGATCATGACTTTCCATGGGGAGTTCCGCGGGGATCACCATACCTGGGAGCACGCCAAGGAATCTCCTTTGGTGGTCACCATTCCGTTGATTCTGCTTGCTATTCCCTCGGTGATCGTCGGTGCGATCTATTTTGAACCAATGTTGTTTCAGGGATTCTTTGGGGAGTCTCTCAAGGTATTACCGGAGCATGACACCGTGGCACACGTGGCTGAGTCTTACCACGGTGAGCATGGCCTGGATCTTATTTATGCCGCCATCGGACATGGTGTTAAGGCGTTACCATTCTGGTTGGCGGTGTCGGGTATCGTCAGCGCGTGGTGGTTGTATTCCATCAAACCCGAGTGGCCCGGCCAGATCCAGCGCAAGTTGAGTGTGATTTACGCCGTGCTCATGAGGAAGTACGGGTTTGATGAGCTGTATCAATTTCTGTTTGCCGGTGGCGCGAGGGTCATCGGTTGGTTGTTCTGGAAGGTGGGGGACGTGACACTGATTGACGGTCTTGCGGTTAATGGCACGGCACGTGCGGTGGGATGGTTTTCCAGCGTGATCCGACACATTCAATCCGGTTTGATCTATCACTATGTGTTCGCCATGATCATTGGTCTGTTTTTGTTGATGACCTGGTTCTTGCGGCCTTAGCCCTGCGATAGTGCAACGAGGCGGCGGCGATCTTGACTCATTCCTTGGCTTGTCTGGAAAGATTTTTGTGTTCGTTGCGTATCGCAATGCTCTCAAGCATCAGGCTATTTCTAGCGCTTGTTTGATGCCTTGCGACCGGACTTGCTTTTCATCATCCACGGCCCTGGTGCAGCATCTGGGTTAACCTTTCGATGTCACTGTTAGACAGCAATCTGTTAAGTGTCATCACCTGGCTTCCTATTGCCGGTGGTGCGCTAGTGCTTGCGACCGGTAGCGATCGGAACGCGGCCATAGCACGCCGAGTGGCGTTAGCTATTTCTCTGGCAGTGTTCTTATTGAGTCTGCAGCTGTACACCGAGTTCGATACGTCCACCCCTGCCATGCAGTTTGCCGAGCACTACGTTTGGGTGCCGGCATTCAATATTCACTACGATTTAGGTATTGACGGCATTTCCATGCCTCTCGTGCTGTTGACCACATTGTTGACCGTCATCGTAGTCATTGCGGGTTGGCAGGTAATCCAAAGTCGTGTGGCTCAATACATGGCTGCTTTCTTGATCATGGAAGGTTTAATGGTGGGTGTCTTCTCGGCCCTGGATGCGATTCTGTTTTACGTCTTTTGGGAAGGTATGTTGATTCCCATGTTCCTAATTATCGGAATTTGGGGTGGCGATAATCGTATCTATGCGACGATAAAATTTTTCTTGTTCACCTTGTTGGGATCATTGTTGATGTTGGTGGCGTTTCTCTACTTGTACCACTACAGCAATCAGAGTTTTAGCATACTCGGTTATCACGGCTTAGCGCTTCCAATGAAGGCACAGATGCTGTTGTTCTTCGCCTTCTTTGCTGCGTTCGCTGTCAAAGTGCCTATGGTTCCAGTACACACGTGGCTGCCCGATGCCCATGTGGAGGCGCCAACAGGCGGATCGGTGATCCTGGCAGCGATCATGTTGAAGATGGGGGCATACGGTTTTCTGCGATTCAATTTGCCGATGTTGCCTGACGCGAGCCACGCCTTGGCGGGTTTCATGATCACCTTGTCTTTAATTGCGGTGGTCTATATCGCCTTGGTTGCGCTGGTTCAAGAGGACATGAAAAAGCTCATTGCGTATTCCTCGATCTCCCACATGGGATTTGTGACGCTGGGCTTTTTTATATTTAATTCACAGGGGATCGAGGGTGGTATCGTTCAAATGATCTCGCACGGCTTTGTGTCCGGAGCCCTGTTCTTGTGTGTGGGCGTGTTATACGATCGTTTGCATTCGCGGCAGATCAGCTCCTATGGCGGTGTCGCTCATCCGATGCCGATATTCGCCTCTTTCATGATGCTGTTCGCCATGGCCAATGTGGGCTTGCCCGGCACATCCGGATTTGTTGGTGAATTCCTGGTGATTTTGGGGGCATTTCAGGTCAACATTTGGTACGCGGTGTTAGCGGGGACCACGCTAGTATTTGGAGCAGCTTATACACTGTGGATGTATAAGCGCGTCATTTTCGGCAAGGTCGAAAGCGAAGGCGTCGCCTCACTTTCAGATATATCAGCACGAGAAATCCTGTTTCTCGGCGTGCTCGCTGCCTGTGTATTGGGTATGGGTATTTGGCCCAACCCATTACTTGAGGTTATGCACGTTTCAGTGGAGCACCTAATAGAACAGGCTACTACATCAAAATTGTGAACGATTAGATATTTAGCATGCCGAGCGGATTTAACCTAACGCCAGTTATACCTGAGATCTTCGTCGCACTGATGGCGTGTCTCATCCTTGTGGTGGATCTTTATGTTTCCAAGCGGCGTGAAACTGTTGCGTATGGGCTATCGTTAATCACGCTGGTCGGTGCGGCGGTGCTAACGATCCGCGATTTTTCCGATGTCCCGGTACATGTTTTTGGGCGGATGTTCGTCGACGACACCATGTCCGACTTGATCAAGGTGGCGATATATCTCACTACATTTGGAGTCTTTGTTTATTCTCGGGATTACGTCAGGGCGCGTGGAATCTTCCGCGCAGAGTACTTTGTTCTCGGCCTGTTTGGTGTGGTCGGGATGATGATCATGGCCTCTGCCAATCACTTCCTGACTCTGTATCTCGGGCTCGAACTGCTGTCTCTTAATCTCTACGCGATGGTTGCATTTCAGCGAGATTCGCCGTTGGCAACGGAAGCCGCGATGAAGTATTTCGTGCTTGGTGCGCTAGCATCAGGCATGATGCTCTATGGGATGTCAATGCTCTACGGTCTCACCGGAGATCTGGAGATTGGAGCGGTGCGAAGTGGAGTTGCTCAGATTCCGCAAACCAACGTGGCGCTAATATTTGGGCTGGTTTTTATCATAGTAAGCCTAGGGTTCAAGTTGGGCGCCGTGCCTTTTCATATGTGGGTTCCTGACGTCTATCACGGCGCACCTACAACCTCTACTGCATACATCAGTTCTGCACCTAAATTGGCCGGTTTTGCGATTGTGATGCGATTGCTTGTGGGCGGACTAGAGGACGTGCATGCCGTGTGGCAGGACATGATTATCATATTGGCGGTGTTGTCCATCGCTATCGGCAACGTGGTTGCCATCGCCCAGACCAACCTAAAACGCATGTTTGCTTATTCCACTATATCCCATATGGGGTTCTTCTTGCTTGGCATACTGTGTGGGACGCCCAACGGTTATAGCTCGGCGATGTTTTATGTGCTGGTCTACTCAGTAATGAGCCTAGGCGGTTTCGGCATGATCATCTTGCTGTCGCGCGCCGGGTTTGAAGCGGAGGAACTCGATGACTACAAGGGGCTCAATAAGAAGCGGCCGTGGTACGCTTTCCTTATGCTATTACTGATGTTTTCCATGGCCGGTGTGCCACCGACTGTCGGTTTTTATGCCAAATTTTCGGTGATTCAGGCGCTGTTGGATGTAGGACTCGTGGGTCTCGCCGTGGTCGCCGTTGTATTCGCCGTAGTGGGGGCCTACTACTACCTTAGGGTTGTCAGGCTTATGTATTTCGATGAGCCGACTGAAGACGATCCAATCGAAGCTCCTTTAGACATGCGCTTGTTGATTGGCTTGAATGGTTTGTCCATGCTGTTGGTAATGCCTTGGGTTGGGGTACTCTTCGATCTGTGCAATGCAGCCGTCGGCAGCCTGGTGTTCTGATCTATCGACATATGCGGGCTAGCCTAACGGTTAACCCAAATGTCCAATAGGACCGTCCCTGGCTGCTT
>JAOTYS010000081.1 GCA_029861795.1 Gammaproteobacteria bacterium
AAGGCGTACCTACAAAACCCATCATCATTGTAGGTTCGCCTTGAGGCGAAGTTAAAGGCTCGACGATATCGACACCGCAGCAAGATACTGCTCCTACGGAATGCCTCACTCGTAGAAGCATCTTCCGGGTGCGACCAGCATTGATTTAACACAACCTCGGCGGCGAGATGCTGCTCCTCCGGAATCTCCCACCCGTAGGAGCGCCTTCTAGGTGCGACGTGTTAGTTGGATCGATGGATGTACCCCTAAAGGCGTACCTACAAAACCCATCATCATTGTAGGTTCGCCTTGAGGCGAACTTAGAGGCTCGACGATATCGACACCGCAGCAAGATACTGCTGCTACGGAATGCCTCACTCGTAGAAGCATCTTCCGGGTGCGACCAGCATTGATCTAACACAACCTCGGCGGCGAGATCCTGCTCCTCCGGAATCTCCCACCCGTAGGAGCACCTTCCAGGTGCGACCAGCATTAATTTAACACAACCTCGGCGGCGAGATCCTGCTCCTGCAAGGTCAGAGGGACTTCGGGGAGACGCTAGCGGATGTCGGCCGCCTCGAGGATCTGTGGGATCTTACTTTCCCAACCTATGGCCATGATGTGCACGCCTTGACACATAGCTTTGATCTCTTTGATCGTTCGCGCGGCGATTTCTACACTCTTTGCGCTGACATCTTCTGCATCGGCGATTTCTTGAATGATTGACTCGGGGATATCAATCCCCGGCACTTTTTCATTCATGTACCGCGCCATCTTCACCGACTTGATAGGGATAACTCCTGCGAGCAGAGCAAAATACCCGTCGGGTAGGATTTCAATGAATTTTTGGAATGCGTTGGCTTCATAGATCGCTTGTGTCTGAAAAAACCTAGCGCCACCATCTATCTTCCTTTTCATGTTCTCGATCTCGTCGTCCATTTTTGATGATCCAGGATTCACCACTGCGCCCAAACAAAATTCCGGTGTACCCTTGAGTTCGTTACCGCTCATATCTCGACCCGCTTGCAGGCCACTCGCGATGGAAAGCAAAGCCGAGGAAAACACATCGAACACAGGCTTTGCATCCGGATGATCCCCAACCTTAGGTGGATCTCCTCCCATGAATACCAGGTTAGACACACCCAGCGCCGACGCCGCTAACATATCCGCTTGCAATCCAATGCGATTGCGGTCCCTGGTGGTCATCTGCACGATGGACTCGACCCCCTGGTCTAGCAATAGATGGGCAACGGCTATGGGTGAGATGCGCATACGTGCGTTGTGGCAATCGGTGAGATTAAAGGCGTCTACATAGTCCTTCAGTGCCGTTGCTTTATCGAACAGCGCCGTTAGGTCGGTACCTTTAGGGGGATTGAGTTCACTGGTAACAACAAACTTTCCGGAACTCAATGTGTCAGCGAACTTACTCATCATTACTACCTGTAGTTGCGGGTCTTATAAATATCGGATGTGAGTTACCTAAAAACACTTGGGAAAAGCGAGGGGCGTAGACTAGAGGCAAACAAACCAGCACGCAAGCGGGTACTTCGTACCACACTCAGACTGGTAGAAATCTCCGTTTGGTGGGTGGAATACTTATCTCTGCTTTTCTTCTTTCCGGCCGAATTGGGAAACACGTTGGAGGGTTTGTGGATCCAGGAATCCCTTCATAGTGGCTTCCGTCTCCAGGGTCATTGCACCCTCTGCATCCAGATGGCAAGCACGATTAATCACGCGTTTCACCTCGCGTACGCTGGCTTCAGGCAACGCCGCAATACGCTGCGCCAAGGACTCGGCCTCCGCCGACAAATCCTTCTCTGGAACCACCTTCCACGCAAGCCCCATTTGTAAGGCTTGATGCGCGTCGATTTGCTCGCCGAAGAGAATTAACCCCTTGGCACGCTGCAGCCCAATCAATTTCGGCAGAAGGGTGGTTACCCCCCCGGTGACAAAGATCCCAAGGGAGACCTCAGGGAAGAAACAGCGCGTACCGATCGCCAGTATCGGGAAATCACAGTTAATCAACCATTCGAATCCGCCGCCCGCCGCCCAGCCATGGATAGCGCCAACAACCATCTTGTCGCCCAGAACCAGCTCCCGAGTGATGTCTTGAATGGACTCGATATAGCCTCGCGCCTCCACTGTAGTGCGCGCCTGCTGATCGAATTCCTTAAGGTCATCACCCGCGCAGAATGCTCTACCTGCTCCACGTAATATGATGACTTTGGTGTGAGGATCAGCGTTGGCTCGAGCAAGGACTCGCTTAAGCTCCACCAACAACGCTGCATTGATCGCATTCAACCGCTCGGGTCGATTAAGCGTGACCGTGCAAACACCGTTCTCGTTGGCAGTTAGCACAGTTTGCATCATGGCTCCGGCTCGCAGATAAGACGACAAGTCTTACCTTGCACCTCAACACTTACACCATGCGAATCAGCTGATCCAAAACAGGATCGGGGCGCTCGGACAGCAATGCATGTCCGGCACCTTTAAACTTTACGGTCTCGGCGTTTGCGATCGCATGGCTAAGCTCTAGGGCTGCCTTTGGCGGCGCCATCATGTCGCGCTCGCCGAGTATCAGCAGGGCCGGACATGAAACCGTTTTGGCGTGCTCCAATCCGTCGGCGTATTCATTGCAAGCCTTGAGGTCGGTGTGCACGACGCCTGGCGCGGCGCGCTCCAACAGCCTGATTCCACCACCCATCATCCACATCCCAGGGGTTGCGTTACCCCCTATGTGGGCCCCGCGGCTGTGACCCCAGACATTAAGCATGTCGAGCGCCAAGTGGTCATTGGCTTTCGAACTGTCGAGCAAGGCATCGGTGACCGGCATGGGCACCGAGGTGCCCACCATCACTAAAGAGCGTACCCGCGACGGGTGTCGTACTGCCGCCTCTAGTGCAGCCAGGGAGCCCATGCTGTGACCGACCACTGCGGCTTGTTCTAGGCCGGCCACATCCAAAACGCGGATGATCCAATCGCCCATCTCTTCAATGCTGGTCAAAAGTGGACCTCCCGAGCGCCCGTGCCCGGGCAAGTCAATGGCGAGCACATTTCGCTTGTGCCGAACAAAATAACGCGTGGGCAATACCCATACGGTGTGATCCATTCCCGCACCGTGAACAAACACTACGGAGGGTAAGGCTGGATCAAATTCCCGATTACCAGTGGCAGCGTACACCACCTTGTCGTCAACTTTCAGCTCCATGGAATTACCTCAAGCCTTTTGTGAAGCATGCAGCCCGCGCCCCAGATCTTCGATCAGGTCCGCCGGATCCTCGATACCGATGGAGACTCGCACCAAACCTTCAGAGATGCCTGCCGCCGCTAAGGCATCGGCGTCCATGCGATGGTGGGTAGTGCTGGCAGGATGGATCACCAAGGATTTCGCATCGCCTACATTGGCAAGATGAGAAAATATCTCCAGCGCCTCTATGAAACGCTGCCCCGCTGCACGGCCACCTTTGATACCGAAGCTAAACACTGCGCCGCAACCTTTAGGCAGCAGTTTCTTTGCAAGTTCGTGATCTGGATGATCAGGCAGTTCAGGATAAGTCACCCATTCCACCGCCTTGTGCTTTGTCAAAAACGCTATCATTTCGCGGGTATTATCAACATGACGCTGCATGCGCAGCGGCAGCGTTTCCACACCCTGCAGAATCAGGAAAGCAGTGTTGGCGCTCATGCACGCGCCAAAATCGCGTGTACCTTCTTTGCGCGCGCGGGTAATGAAGGCAGCGGGCCCAAACTCTTCAGCGAAATCCAAATTGTGGAATCCCTCGTATGGCTCAGTCAGCGTGGGAAACTTCCCCGAAGCTTCCCAATCAAAGGTGCCGCCGTCCACCAGCACCCCACCGATCACCACACCATGCCCGCTTAGGAATTTGGTGGCGGAGTGAAAAATGAGATCCGCGCCGAGGTCAAATGGCTTACACAAATAAGGTGTGGTGAACGTTGAATCTATCAACAAGGGAATGTCAGCGTCATGTGCGATCTCGGAAACAGTGGGGATGTCCAATACATCCAGACCGGGGTTCCCCAGGGTTTCACCGAAGATCAGCCGGGTCTCGGGACGGATAGACTTGCGAAAGGCATCCACATCACGCGGATTGACGAAAGTCGTCTCCACCCCGAAACGCGGCATGGTGTAACTCAACAGGTTATGCGAGCCCCCGTATATAGACTGCGACGACACGATGTGTGATCCAGCGCCCATTAACGTGGCGACGGCGAGGTGCAGGGCCGCCTGTCCACTGGCTGTGGCAATCGCACCGACGCCGCCTTCCAGCGCAGAGATACGTTCCTCCAACACTGCGTTAGTAGGATTGGAGATCCGCGAGTACACATGACCAGTGCGTTCGATATTGAATATTGACGCGGCATGATCAGTACTGCGGAACACATAAGACGTCGTCTGGTAGATCGGTGTCGCACGAGCTCCGGTAGCCGGATCTGGGTGTTGCCCCGCGTGCAGAGACAGCGTGTCGAAGTTTACGGTTTTAGGTTTAGCCATATAATTTTCTGTTCCACTTAAGCGTTCGACTCATCGTAAAGCATTCGTGCAGTGTAGTGCCAAAGGGTGGGCTTGGAAAAGCTATCGAATTCTACGCAGCACCGCCCCAACACTGTTACGCAGATTCGGAGTTGACCTTGAATCCAGGGTTAGAAAAGTCCCTACTTTATATCCCGCGTTCAGCGCCCTGAGCTTTGCGAGCCCGATATGATAGCGAGCACCCTGGGTATTCAGCTCTGACAGAAAACGACGCTTTACAAAATCATAGAGCTCAATGTCCAGGGCATTTTGTTGCTGTATCAAAGCGATGTCTTCCTTGGATATGGGCTGGCTACGCACCTTGCTCACGGTCACATTGGCCCTGACGTAGTACGGTGTGCGCCTCCATCCAAGCGCCTGTGCGATTAACACTAAACTCCGGTCGAAATGCTCCTGCAGGCCCACCACACTGAAGTGATGTCGAATGTTTTGCTTGGCTGAATCGAGGTCTTTCTTTGACATTGGTGAACGTGTGGGCATTCCTACGCGATCACCATCACAGTCTCCTGACAGCAGTCGAGTCTGCCCATTACTCAGTTGTCCTGTGGCGCCGCTTTGAAGGTAGGTCGAGAGACTCATTTTCTTGACTTCATTATGCAGGGGATGCCACGGGTTAGTGGACACAAAGCGATAGTCCGAAACGGCCCTCGCCACCGGATGTCTGAGCAATGTGATGTAAGTTGCCGGTTGGGACAGGAGCTTATGAAGCCCAAAACTCATATGCCCGTGGATGAGCTTGATTTCGCGTCTTTCCTGTTCCGGTAGATTTCGCAATCGCTCAGGCGCACCACGATCAGTCGGATCAAACGGGTATACCATTTCTCGGCGATATTGGCGTTTCAGGATACTAGTCAGGGTGACGCCCCCAGTTTTCGGGAGGTGCACAAAGATTACTGTCGCACCATCCACCACTATTGCTCCCTCGGCCGTCTAACCGCGGCAGCTAAGGTTAACCCTTGAATTCGATCTCGACAAAGGCAAACTCGTATTCATTGGCATTGACGACGTTGTGCTCAACACCGGCGTTACGGAAGTAGGAGACGCCCTGTTTCAACTCCGCGAGGGACTCTGCTCCATCTGGCCCGATTAGTTGGAGACGACCGGTAACCAAGGGCACAACGACGTAGTCGAATTCGTGCCGGTGATACCCGGTGGCGGCACCCGGAGCAAACCGCCACTCGGTGACCCGGGTTCTATTGTTGTCCACTTGCAGGGTAGGTGTGGCAGCAATTGTCATATCGGCTTTTCCACCCGTTGAAAAAGACCGCTGAACCATTACAGACAAGGGTTGCCCAGTCAATGTCCAAACCCGCTGCCACGCCATGCCGTCGGTCGCCCGTCCGGGGGTAACTAACCCAGCCCTAGACTCACCTTACCGTTTTCCTAGAAGCTAGCGCAGCATTGAAATCTCTGCATTCAGCCCCCATTCATATACTAATACTGTAAAATTGATGTCACACTTAGCCATGGACAATAGAACCGCAAAGTTTCATATCGGGCAGGTGGTCCGCCACCGTTCATTCCCGTTTCGCGGTGTGATTTTCGACGTCGACCCAACGTTCGATAACACTGAGGAATGGTGGCTTTCGATACCGGAAAATGTCCGCCCCAGTAAGGATCAACCCTTTTATCACTTGCTCGCGGAAAACGAGCAGTCCAGTTACGTCGCTTATGTATCGGAACAGAATCTGCTTCCAGATGAGACTGGAGAGCCGGTTGCACATCCTGCCGTGTCGGAGTTATTCGGCGAACTGAAAGACGGCGTCTATACTATGACGGCCTCTCGGGCACACTAAGAGGGGCTAGCCGAGTTCTGTGTAGTTAGCTGGATTCTCTTACATAGACCGCTTTGTCTTCTTGGGTCCCAAAGAAGGCGTTATCTCGACGTGAGAGCCAGTGGAATCTCAAGGCAAGCATCAATATCGAGACAACGCTCGTGATTAGAATGCCTTGGTAAAGCCCAAGTGCCTGCTGATCCAACTTGAAAGCGAACCACCAGGATAGCGGTACCATCAAACCGTAAAAGCAAAACACATACATCGCGACCGGCAACCAGGCATCGCCTCGCCCCCGCAGTGCACTAACCATCACCACCTGCCCGCCATCAGCGATCATTACGAATGCGGTAAACCCGATTAAGGGGGCGGCTAACGCGATCAGTTCCGGATCGCTTGAATAGATACTCGCGAGCGTGCCCGGAAACACGAATAAGACCGCACCCAGCAGGCACATAACGACTGTGTTCAGCCCAAGACCGGTCCACCCTGCTAGCGCCAACTCCTGTGGGTCTCGACGACCATATGCAAACCCTACTCGCACCGCCGTCGCCGTGCCAAAGCCCAAAGCGACCATAAAGATCAAGGCGATTAGATTTGTGGCAATGGAGAACGCAGCCAATTGGTAGGTACCAAGCCACCCCGCGAACAATGTGAGAATGGAGAAGGCGCTTGACTCCACGGCGCCGCCCAGCCCTGAGGCATAGCCTAGGCGTCGTTGATCGGCCCAGTCGCGCCATCGGCTGAAGCCGGGGATTCGAATGCCAAAGTCTTTGTGGTCACGCATGTTCCACAGAAAAGCCACGATCATGACTGCCAAGGCGATGCGACAAAGTGTCGTCGCCCATGCCGAACCCGCGGCGCCTAGAGCCGGAAACCCCCAGTGTCCATAGATCAAAACCCAATTCAGTAAAACGTTAAGCAGATTGACACCGACCATCGCCGCCATCCCCGGGAGCGGACGTTTGATCGCCTCGAGAAAGAAATTTCCAGCTACAAACACCAAATTTGCGGGCAAACCCAAACCCAGCACAAGCATCACCGTACCGCCACCTCGTGATAGGTCTGGCGTCTGCCCACTAAGAAGTAACAGTTGTTCCCCAAACGCACACGATAGGAGCCCGATCAAACCAATCACAAATCCATAGGGAACTGAGCGACGCCATACCACTCCGCATTGGACTAACTCGCCTGCGCCGAAGGCCTTTGCGGTCATCACCAAAGTGCCCATCATCAGTCCCACGCTGGTAACAATGAGGGTGACAACTGGAGCGTTGCCGATGGCGAGATAAGCAATCTCCTGGGTGCTGTAACGGCCTACCATGACTACATCGACCAAAGCCATGGTTAGGATGCCAGCGCGGGTCACCACCACGGGCCCTGCCAGTCGGATTAACTCGAGCACGTGGCGGGTCAAATTCGCCGGCATAATCTAGGATGCATCCACTTCACGATTTACAGGGAAAAAACACAGTTAACACACCACACCCGAGTACTGCCTTGGGAATATCCCTTGCGGGAAAAATTGGCCCACCGAACACTGCATGGGCGCCATCAGTACTGACAGCAGCGGAAGTGCTCGGCGATGCCACCGCCGCGGTCACGGACTGACTTACGCGGCCGCTTTGCCGTTCTGAGACAGCGCAGCCGTTGCTAGTGAGGACTCTCGGGGTCGCAGGTGTGCGTGCCAGCGCTTCTCCCATTGCTTGAACAACAACACGATAAGGAAGGTCAAGCACAGATAGAAGAACCCGGCGGTGATAAAGGATTCGAAGGGAACGAAATGGCGTGAGTTAACAATCTTGGCAGCACCGAATAAGTCCACGATAGTAATCACCCCGGCAAGCACACTGCCGTGCAGCATGAAGATCACCTCGTTGCCATAAGCGGGCAGCGCCCTGCGAAATGCACTGGGCAACACCACCCGACGAAACATCAACCACCTGGACATACCGCATGCCTTGGCTGCCTCGATTTCACCGTAAGCAGTGGCTTCTATGGCACCGCGCAGAATCTCCGCGGTATAGCCCGCGGTATTCAGGCTAAACGCGATCAACGCACACCAGTATGCTTCACGAAATACCGGCCACAAAAAGCTTTCGCGGACCGCGTCGAACTGCCCCACACCGTGATAGATCAAGAACATCTGTACCAGCAGTGGTGTACCCCGAAAAAAATAGATGAAGGCCCAAGGCAGTCCGTATACCAGCGGATTTTTTGAGGTCCTCATCACTGCAAGGGGAATCGCAAGCGCCAATCCGAGCACCAGCGCCATCACTACGAGCTGCACGGTGACCCACATTCCCTTTAGGTACAGGGGAAGGTTTTCGATGATTACGGCGAGGTCCATCAGGCCTTCCTGACACCTACGCTGTAGCGTTTGTCAGCCCAGCGCAGACCAATGTTGGAGACCGCTGTAATGACCAGAAACAAAACCGCCACCACCAGATAAAACGTAAACGGCTGACGAGTCGCGCCGCCTGCAACGCCGGCGTTATACACCATGTCATGCAACCCGATTACCGAGACCAAGGCGGTGGCTTTGACCAGCACCAACCAGTTGTTGCCAAAACTCGGTAGCGCGTGACGTACCATCTGTGGCAGTGTGATACGGAAGAATACCTGCCGGCCTGTCATCCCATAGGCGAGTCCGGCTTCGATTTGGCCGTGGTGCACCGCCAGGATGCCCCCGCGGAACGATTCCGCCATATATGCACCAAAGATGAATCCGATGGTGAGGGTGCCGGCAACAAATGGGCTAACGTCGATGTATTCCCATCCCAAGCGATCGCCGATGTTATTAAGCAAGATCTGACCGCCGAAAAAGATGATCGTCATCAGAACCAGGTCGGGTACACCACGAATCAATGTGGTGTAGATGCCTCCGATGGTTCGGGCGGTGCGCGATTTCGAGAGCTTCGCCACCGCGCCTAACATACCGAGGACCATAGCGAGCGCAAGGGAGAGCAACGCCACCTCCACGGTTAACACCATCCCCTTAAGAACGAATGGGAAGTAACCGTGCAGGTTCAGCATCTTAGTTATTCTAGCTCCACCGCCCTAGAAGCTGGTGGTGGAGTATTTGCAGTCAAATTGGCCGAAGTTTCTCAGTCGCCATAGACGTCAAAGTCAAAGTATTTCGCGTTGATTTGCTGATAAGTGCCATTGGTGCGGATGGCGTCGATGGCTTTGTTTAGCTTCTCGACCAACTCCGTATCCTCTTTGCGCACGGCAATGCCTGAGCCCTCTCCAAAGTACTGGGGGTCGCTATAGCCCGGTCCAACGAATTCAAAGTCCTTGCCTTGGTCTGTTTTCAGGAAACCATCGTCCATGGCAACTGAGTCGGCCAGCAATAAGTCTACACGACCAGCGACTGCATCCAGATACGCCTCATCTTGTGTGGCGTAACGCTTGATATCCACGCTATCGCCGAACTCACCGGTAATGAAATTATCGTGAGTGGTGGCACGCTGCACACCCACCGCTTTACCTTGCAGTCCTTCCTTGGAAATCTCAATGCCTGAACCCTTCTTGCGCACAAACTTCGCAGGGGTGCTGTAATACTTGTTGGTGAACGCAACTTTCTGCTTGCGCTCCTCAGTAATAGACATCGATGCAACAATGGCATCGTATTTCCTTGCTAGTAGTGCCGGGATGATGCCGTCCCAGTCTTGAGGGACAAGCTCGCATTCTGCGCCCATCTCCTCACAAAGAGCCATGGCGATATCGATATCGAATCCCTTGATGGTACCGTCCGCCTCTATCCAGCTAAACGGCGGGTAAGCACCCTCAACGCCTATACGGACTTTGTCCCATTCGGCGGCCATCGCTACCCCTGTACTAATGGCCAGAACGCCGGCCAATATTACTTTAATAAGTTTCTTCACTGTTGATACCTCCTCGCATTTACTGAAGGATTAGACCAAAAACACGCTTTATTTTCACTCCAACGCTACTCACTTCAAAGTACCAGCCAGGAACTGCTTGAATCGCTCCGAACTCGGGTGATCGAATACCTTATCCGGAGATCCTGCTTCCTCCACCAATCCTTGATGCAGAAACATTACGTGAGATGACACCTCCCTGGCAAATCCCATTTCATGGGTCACGACCAGCATGGTACGCCCCTCCTCGGCAAGGCTCCGCATCACTCTTAATACTTCACCGACTAGTTCCGGATCCAGGGCCGAAGTGGGCTCATCAAACAGCATGACCTCGGGCTCCATTGCAAGTGCCCTAGCAATGGCTGCACGTTGCTGTTGTCCCCCGGAAAGATGAGCGGGATAGTAGTCTCTATGGGCATGCAGTCCGACCCGCTCCAAAATGGCATTCGCACGCTCCAACGCTTCTTTCTTGGGCACCTTCAGCACATGGACCGGGGCTTCGGTCACATTCTGCAGCACCGTCATGTGAGACCACAGATTGAACTGCTGAAACACCATGGCGAGCTTGGCACGTATGCGATCCACCTGTGCCTGGTCCTCCGGTTCGATCTGCCCCGCTCGTTTTTCCTGCATCCGAATGAGCTCCCCATGTACATACACCTTCCCTGAGCTTGGGGTCTCAAGCAGGTTGATGCACCGCAGAAAAGTGCTCTTCCCTGACCCGCTGCTGCCGAGGATGGAGATCACCTCCTGCTCCTTGGCCTCAAGCGAAATGCCCTTGAGCACCTCTAACTGGCCAAAACTCTTATGCAGATCCTCGACCACCAAAGCTGTGTCTGCCATGTCCTTCTCAACCCGTTGCTGATTGACGACAGACGAAGTAAATCGGAACTGCACCCGGAAGTAAACAGTCATCAGAGATCGGCACGATCTAACAGGCAGGCATTCAGTCGTTGGATGAGGTGATGTAAAACCAGCAAACCCGGGATCTCGTCGGCGTGCACGCCCGCCTGCAAATAGGCTTTGGGCCGTGCGCCAGGGGATCCGAAACGCATCACTTTGAGCGTGCGTCTACTCCCCGGACTCATCTGCGGCAATTGGATGCTTGTAATGTCTGGCATTGTTGCGATTAGGTCCTCAAGCTTGCAGCTGAGCACAGGGTGGGTGATCTAACCAGGCCTGACCTACTTAAAAGTGCAGACTCGGATCGTAGCGTACTCGCTTATTGTCGAGAAGCCATTGTAAAGTCAACGGTCGCAACGTTAATATCCAACGGCGATGGCGCTAGCCGCGGGGCTTACATTCGATCAGCAGTGCAACAAATCAAGAATAGGTGAACCACATGGCCCCATCAGATCGCATTTCCGAAAGCATTAGCAAACTCAAGAAGGAAGACGTGCGTTACGTGCGTTTCGAACTTCCCGACACCCACGGAACCAGCCGCTCCAAAGTCGTCCCCATAGAGAAAGTCGAGGGGTATGCCCGCAGGGGATTGAATTTCTATGGGGGAATCATTGCCTTGGACAGTGCTGCTGGTGTTGTCGGTGGCTCAGGTCTACACGAGGAGATCAAATACCGTGATCAGAAACTAATCCCCGACTTCGATACCCTGCAAATTCTCCCTTGGGTGCCAGGCACGTCCAAAGTCATCTGCGATGCCGAGTGGGGGCCGAATGACCCGGTCAAGGGTTCACCGCGTTACGTCTTCAAGTCTCTGGTGGCGCAAGCCGCGAATATGGGCTATGAGGTGATGACCGGCCATGAGTTCGAGTATTACCTATTGAACGGCGAGACCCGTGAGCCGTTATTCGGCGGCTTCCAGATTTTCAACTCTACCCGCAACAACTATGTCCCGTTTCTTGACGAAGTCCTAGATCATTTGCAGGCAGTTGGCGTCGACGTCATCACCCATAACTGCGAGTATTCTCCCGCCCAGTTTGAAACAAACTTTGGCCCAGCCATCGGAGTTGCCGCCGCCGACAAAGCCTTCACATTCAAGAATGCGATGAAAGAGCTCGCCCATAGGGCTGGTTATCTTGCGACGTTTATGGCGAAGCCCAGCGCAGATATGTCGGGGTGCGGCTGTCATGTCCACATGACCTTGCTAGGTAAAAATGCCGGCAAAAGTGCATTTCATGACCCCAAGGCATCTGATGGAATGTCAGAACTTAGCAAACACTTTACCCAAGGGATCCTGGATCATGCAGACGCGTTAGTAGCAATCTGCAATCCCACCCCGAACTGCTATCGCCGTCTCAAGCCGCATACTTTTGCGCCTTCAAACGTAGGCTGGGCCATTGACGATCGCACCGCTATGGTCAGGATCAAGGACACTGAGAATGAAAACGCTCACGTCGAGATGCGGGCAGCTTCGAGCTTGAGCAACCCTTATCTGTCGGCAGCAGCGATGCTGGCGGCGGGTCTACTGGGTATCAAGGCAAAGCGTGCGCCGCAGCCGCAAGTTGACGGTCCCAGCGAAATGAATGCGGATCTGCCTAAACTTCCCCAAAACTTGGGCGCGGCGCTGGAAGGTTTGGAAGCGGACGCCGAGATGCGTGCGATGTTGGGTGAGGATTTCGTGCACGTGTTCACCAGCGTCAAACGCTTCGAGCTTGCCCGATTCAACAACCATGTAACCGATTGGGAACGCGACGAGTACCTGGAAGTCTACTAGACTAGATAGACTCAGTTGTGCCATAGAAAGGATCGGGATGAACCACAAGCGCACCCAAGCAGATGTCTCCAAGCCCTTAATCGGTTTGCCGGCAGACAGCCGGGAGATCGGCGGCATGCCGTTTCACGCGGTAGGTGACAAGTACGCCCGGGCGGCAGCGGTGGGTGCACTAGGACTACCCTTGGTTATCCCGGCCTTCTCAGACATCCACGATCCTAAAGAGATCGTACAAAGCCTAGACGCTCTTATGTTGACCGGCAGCCCGTCGAATGTTCACCCTAAACACTATGGCTCATCACCAAGCTCAAAAGCCGAACCCTATGACGTAGAGCGCGATGCTACGACTTTGCCTTTAATCGAGGCTGCCTTGGAGGAAGGTTTGCCCCTACTGGCTATTTGTCGCGGGTTTCAAGAACTCAACGTGGTGCTTGGAGGCACGCTGCATGCCCGGGTGCACGAAGTAGCGGGTCGGGAAGATCATCGTCGCCCCGCGACCGATGACCCAGATGTACAGTACGGACCGCGCCATGCTATGAAGTTTGTTGCTGGAGGTTCATT
>JAOTYS010000494.1 GCA_029861795.1 Gammaproteobacteria bacterium
ACCCTCGGCTACAGCTGCTGCGCCCGAACGGACCCTCTTACTAAGGACCCTCGTAATCCACATATGTAGCATGCCTAATCCCACTACTAGGGTTGCGAATAGCATATCAGTGCGAAAAAGCATCACTGCTGTTAGTGCAATTTGAGCTACCGCGATCATTATTGATCGACTAAATGACTCCAGAGATGCTGTCGTGTTAGTAACATCCACACTGACTCGACTAACAGTATCGCCGATCCTCCGTTTGTGAAAATATCCGAGAGGTAAAAACAGCAAGTGGCGATGAAGAGCCGTCATCATGTCGTAAGTCAGTGCAGTCTTGACCCGCACAAGACTGTATTGCGTAGCAAACTGCAGCGTTGCAATTAGTAAAGTGACTGACACAAAAAGGATCGCCACGGTCGTGCCAACCGCCAACACATTATCTAAATCAAAATCAAGCATTGAGGCCAAAGTCGGGCCAACATTGTTTAAGGTGAGTTCTGACAAATTTCCTGCTGGTTTCGCCTGTTTCTCCACAAACACATCTAGAGCAGGAGCCAATACTAGAGGTCTTGCACTCAACAGGAAGCCCGCGCAAGCGTTGACCATCACTACGAAAACTATCGTTCTCCAATAATGGATCAAGAATCGTCTCACAAGAAACGAGATGGCGCTCCAGTCTTCCTTGGCAAACATCGTGGTATCGCTCTTTCTTAAGATATGATCTCGATTGGCAATAACGACTCTACTTCGTCGCCATCCTAAGAAGTTGTATATCGTTTCTGATAGAACCAAGCATCACGTTCACTTAGCTCGAGTTCATCGCATGTCATTTCAGAGACTATTGGAGGAATCACGCTCAGGAAGTGCGCCTTCTTAATATTGAATGAGTTCGAAGTCGGCCAGATCTATCACTTGTAATCAGCCGTTCTAGGCATGCCTTCTCAAGTTTAATGTCGTAATGCCCGTTGTCTACGCTAACGAGGCCATAGACCGGATCAAATAGTCCGAGGCAAAAGCGCCTCTACCAAATCTGTGGCACCAGTCTCTAAAAACTCTAATTTTCTTTTGCACGCTACCGCTGCGCGGTCTGCGTTGCACACCGCATGGCTCGATCATATTCATTCGCCACGACGCAAGATTCGTGGCTTATTTTCTAACCTACCGTCTGCTCAAGTTAGTTTGTTAAACGTCAACGCCCAGTACACGGAACACTAGTGAGTCCTTATTCGCAACGACTTTCTCAACGGGTCCTCCATATCCGAAATGACAAATGCTTCGGCATGAGAACAGAGAGCACCGTCCGTGATCACTTACTGAGTACGCTTCGTCTTTGTCGTCCGGATCGAACAAACCGATAATCTAAATCTTTGACTCTAAACATCGCCTGATCGGGATTTCCGCTAGGTTCGAAACACCGCACAGAACGATCTTCAACGAATTATTGGCCTCACAATAACAAAACAGCTCGCCGCATGACTCGGCGGCCTGACGATAAAAATTTAGTGAAGTCGGGAGAAACTCGGCGGTTAGACGAGCTTTCTCTGCGAACCCCTTTGGAGTTAGGTGATAGAGATAGCGGTTGGCAGGCGCTTCGCGCCTTGACTAGACCCTTGTCGGGGCAGCGCTTTGAATTAGCCAGCCCAAGTGCCATGCCCGTATACGACGGGAAATGACGCTGACTCACGTCACTACGCTGTTCAATAGCTTCCACCAGCTCTTAAAGTAAGCTGTTTTCTTAACGTTATGATCGTTCACAGTATGAACACTATACATATAAAACTGCGGATAACCAATAGGTTAATGAATTTATCACGCGGTTAGTTCACAAATCGTCAAGATTTATGATCCGGGCACCCCATCCCTCTGCCAGCATTCGCCAGGCGCTAGCCTCGAAATGAGGATCCGCTCATGATGGCACAGTCACCCGAAACAAAAATCCCAATAAACGTTCGTCAGGTAATCCCGACACCGAGCGTTGCGAGATACTCGACGGCGTTCAGAAGCGATTCGCAAACCTACGGCAGTATCTAAAGAAGCGGCTTAACCTGTTTGGGTGCCCATTGTCAGGAGGCAATCTTAACTGGAGCCTTATCCCCTACTTTTTAGCCCTTCCTCTGGCGAAATCAACGACCTTTTCGCACTTGCGCTTGGACAATTCGTTGGATTTCGGTTGCTTCTAGTGCTTTAGCGCACCGAAGCAGCTAATGCGCCGTATTCCTAAATCCCTCACGGATAAAACCAGCGATCCCCAAGAGCATAAAGATCGGATCAAAGGGTGTCCGATAGTAGATGTTTAGGGTTACGGACACCTGCGTTAGTATCACCTGTAGCAACGCCATTCCGCCTATGAATAGCAGAACCCACTTGAATCGATTCGCAGATAACATTACCCCAATCGCTCCAAGCACTAGGAACACATACATTGGTGGATACACGTTTGTAACAAATTTGTTGAGTATCTTGACAAGTAATTCTGATCCATCGCGAGGAGGTAGATCGATCTTATCTGGGGGAAGATACCAATCCGTATCGAACATGTCTCTCTCGACACGCCTGCGGATAGAGCCCTCGGGGTTGGACGCGAGCCAGTGTTGATAGCTTTTGGGTATTATATGGCCGCTGTCGACCACAAATGTCTCGTCCTCTTCTGCCAACCGCTGGCGCTTATAGAGGCCTACGGTGGGTGCGCGCGGTTTTACTACTTCGGAGAACGTATACATTGAGGAGTAGAGCACACCTTTGAGGTATTGCCATGGGTGGCGCCCGATCGCTTCCAGTGCCACTTGCCGTAGGATCTTGAAATCGGAATCCCATCCCCAGACACGATCGGACATTCCAGCCAAATCGGACCACACCCGTGTGTCACCAGATTGCAGAACCACGTCCGCGTCTGGCGCATAGGTTCTATAAGGTTCTTTATCCAAAAGCTCCGACTCAATTGCCCGAGCCAACGTTCGAGAAGCTGGACCGTTGTCCGCCTGGACGAGGCGATCAAAGACAAAAACCCGATAGAACGGCACTTGGGCGGCACCGCCGCGAGCGACAGTGAAGTCATCGTAACGAATATAGTTATAGCTTGCCCAAGAAAATAAAAGTGCCAGAGCCGCACCCAGAAATATCACTGTCGCCGAGAGTTTCTTACGGGTATCCCATTCGGACATTAGAAATGGAAACAAACAGAATATAAGAAAGGTTTGGGCACTCGGGCGAACGAGCACGAGCATAAATACTGCTACGCCGTGCCAAACGAAATGATGGAGCCGCGGCGTTCTCGCGGTATGGCTGATAAAGGCAGCCCAAAGGATGAAGAAAGTAGCAAACAAATTATCACTCGTAAGCAAGTGGAACATGACACCGTAGGTCGGAAACATTGCCACCGTAATGGCAGCGACGATGGCGATAAACCTGCTGAAAAGGGTTCCCAAGTAGTATGTTGCAAGGACAGATGCCACAAAACATAGACCAAGCACAACCTCCAATAGCAGACCCCCCCCAAGTTTGTAGAGCCCACCGATGAAAAGCGGCGTGATTGGGGTTCGGTAAAGCATCGCGGTATGCCAGACGGGATTCGTATCCCAGAACTGATTGTAGTAAACGATAAAGCTCGAAAAGTCCCGGCCAGCCATGATCGGCC
>JAOTYS010000493.1 GCA_029861795.1 Gammaproteobacteria bacterium
CATGGTGGAAGAGATTCTTGAGTCACAGCGAATTGGAAGTGGTCCTGGAGCGTTGCAGCTGACGCCAACAGATCTGGGCGAGCTGGTGGCGCAGGTGATCGAGGCGCAAGGCGATCAACCACCCGGGGTTCGCGTTGTCGGCCCTTTACGGGGATTTGTACTCAGGGTGGATAGCAAGCGCATAGCGATCGCGGTGCGCAATGTGGTGCAAAATGCAATCAAGCACTCAAGCACCCAGTATCGAGCGGTAGAGGTCTCGGTTAGCAAACGAGCAGGAGAGTTTAGCATTCAGGTTCGCGACTTTGGCGAGGGGATATCCGACAGCGAACAGTCGCTCATCTTTGAACCGTTCTATAGGGTGGATAAATCCCGCCAAAGAGACGCTGGAGGATATGGCTTGGGTCTTAGTCTATGTAAAAAGATCGTGGAGGCACATGGCGGCACAATCGAAGTGCAAAGTGAGCTTGGTGTCGGGTCGACATTCACCATGACTCTGCCGGGGCGATATGAGGCACAATCTAACACCTAAAACCTACCGTCGTAAGCTTTTTTGCCGATGGGGCAGGCGATCAGAGTAAAGGTATCGCGAGCGAGCGCTGCCGCGATCGCTTGTTTCAGATCGGCCCTTGTGGATGCGAGCGTCCCGAATCCGCCCAATGCGTTCGCCACTTTGGGAAAGTCGGTAGCGCCAAAATCGACGCCGACGTTTTCGTGACCCAACGCCCGCTGCTTTAGTTCTATCAGGGCCAGAGACTCGTCAACAAACACCACAATGATCACGGGGATTCGCAAATCTCGCGCGGTGGCGAGCTCCCCCAAGACCATCTCCATGCCAGCATCGCCGACGAAGGCAGCGACCGGGCGGCTTGGTTCCGCCAGCTTGAAGCCAAGGGCCAAAGGTACTGCACATCCCATGGTACACAATCCGGTCGACTGCAGTAGTGTACGTGGCTGGTAACATGCCCAGATTTGACTGAGCAAAATCCTGTGGGCACCGCTGTCTGCGGTAACCACCGCCTCCGGTGACAGACACTCCCTCGCTGCATCAACCACCGCCGCAGGTCCCCAGTTCTCATCGGTGGGAAACATTCGGCGCAATGATTGGCGAGCTTGTTCTAGGGTTTTCCCGGGCCAGGTCGTGCGCGGCGCGATATCGTGAAATAGTGTCTCAAGCCCCGCACCGATATGACCGATGAAGCTGATGCGGGCCTGGTGCATGTAGTGGATATTGGGGGTTGCACACAGTTCAATGACTGTGGCGTCGTCACCCCAGGGGTCGCGCCAACCAATGCGCATCTCGATAGGATCGTACCCCACCAATATGACCAGATCGCTTTGTCTCACCAAAGGCAACAGAATTTCGTCGGCCTTTGGCGACAAACCAGCGGCACCCAGGCTTAGTGGATCGTCCTCTGGTATAACGCCTTTCGCTTTGTAGGTAGTAATCAACGGGATGTTGAACCGTCTAACCACATCGGCCACCATCTGGGTTGACTGCTGATAAAGGATCTCCAGACCGGCAATCATGACGGGTCGCGTGGCGTTGCTCACTAATCGCCGTGCTTGCTCGAGCTCCGGGCTGGGTGCTGGTGCGCTCGGTGCCGCTCGCACACGTCCGCTCATTGCGGTGCCGCTGTATGTTGTCGCTGCAATGCCGATGGGGACGTCGATGTGGACTGGTCCGGGGGGGTCGTCTTGAGCAATGGCAAGGGCCTTGTCGATCACCGTGCCGGCGGCACCCGCTGACACTGTAAACGTTGCTTTGGTGACAGCGCCCATCAGGGCTTTGTGGTCAAATATCTGGTGGGTATAGCTGTGGCTGTCGTCTGGGTCCACGCAACCTGTAATGAATAACAACGGGACGCGGTCTTGTTGTGCGTTGGCTATGACGTTTGCGGCGTTGGCCACGCCTGGTCCCAAGGTGGCAATGAGCACAGCCGGCGCACCGGTGCTGTGGTAAGTTCCTTCCGCCATAAATCCCGCAGCATTCTCGTGCTTGGCAAGCACAAAACGGATGCCTGCGTCTGACAATGCTTTAATCAAAGTCAGCACTTCTCCGCCTGGAATCCCAAAGGCATAGCGGCAGCCGGCCCGATACAGACGTCGTGCGATTACATCTGCGACATTAGTCATCGGACAGATTCTTCGGGTGGGGGGTTCAGGCGATGACTTTTTGCTGACGCAACACGTCGCGTTGCGCCGAGTCCATGCCCAACACTTGCTGCAGCACCTCCTCGGTGTGCTGACCCAGTGTGGGTGGGCCATTGCGGTACTCGACCGGGGTCTTGGAGAGTCTTACGGGACTCCCAATCAAGTCCACCGATCCGGTACCGGCTAAGGGGTGTGGCATGGAAATCTGCATTTCGCGGTGCTGGATTTGCGGATCTGCAAACACTTCCTCGAGGTTGTTGACCGGACCACAAGGCACTCCACGCGCCTCAAGCCCCTGCAGCCAGTGCGAGCTCGGTTTCTCACGGGTAAGCTGTTCGATAATGGCGACCAGCTCCTGGCGGTGGCGCACCCGATTGGTGTTATTGGAAAATCGATCGTCTGTGGCCAGCTCAGATGAGCCGGCGAATTCACAGAACCGCTGAAACTGGGCGTCGTTACCTACGGCAAGGATGATGTGTCCATCGGCGGTGGCAAACAACTGGTAGGGGACGATATTGGGATGGGCATTGCCGAGGCGAGTCTGTGCCTGCCCAGAGGTCAAATAGTTCAGGCCACTGTTGATAAGCCAGGCGACTTGGCTGTCGAGCAGTGACATATCGATATATTGACCGTCACCGGTCGCCTGGCGGTGACGCAGGGCGGCCAAGATGGCGACCGCGGCATACATACCACACATCACGTCGGCGATGCCGACACCGACCTTCATGGGTTTACCGTCTGATTCTCCGGTGATGCTCATGATCCCACCCATACCTTGAATCAAGAAATCGTAGCCCGCACGATGCGCGTAGGGTCCGGTCTGCCCAAAACCGGTGATGGAGCAGTACACAATACCCGGTGAGGATTCATTGATTGTGTCGTAGTCGAGGTTGTACTTTGCCAGCGCCCCGACCTTGAAGTTTTCAATGAACACATCGCAGTGTCGGGCGAGATCACGCACCAGTCTTTGACCAGGTTCGCAGGAAATATCAATTGCCACGGATCGCTTGTTGCGATTCGCGCACAGATAGTAAGCGCTCTCTGTGGTGTCTTGGCCGTGCTGGTCGGTGACATACGGCGGGCCCCACTTGCGGGTGTCATCGCCCGCCCCCGGCCTCTCGATCTTAATCACATCCGCCCCGAGATCGCCCAGCAACTGGGTGCAAGTGGGTCCAGCCAGGATGCGACTCAGATCTAGGATACGAATCCCATGAAGCGGTCCCGCCACGGTTTTTCAGTCAGTCCCAGTGGCGCGCGTGGCGATGTCGGAGAAGATCTGGTCTAACTCGGTCGCCATCGCATTTAACTCGGCGCTGCCATAAGGCGCAAACACGGCACTGGGCTTGCGATAGGCGAGGGTAGTGGTGCCGTCGGCTTGCTCGGTCAGATAGAACCGCAAGGGCGCCTCAATGCCTGCGGGTACACTGGCATTGAGCATCCGCACCGCAAATCATTGCGAAACACGCCA
>JAOTYS010000492.1 GCA_029861795.1 Gammaproteobacteria bacterium
CCACAATCGTGTTATCAATCCGTCGCGGCGCAACCACTACCGATCTCTACGTTGTTTGCTGCATTGCCACCCAGCCGAGAGCAAACGCCGGGGCTGCCGCAGAGATACTGTCCGCACGATCCAGAACACCGCCGTGGCCCGGCAGGATCACGCCGCTATCTTTGACCCCCGCTGTACGCTTGAGTTTGCTTTCAACTAGATCGCCCACCACCGAGAGCAACCCAGCTATAGTGCATATCACAACCCAGGACAGCAGTCGCCAACCGTGATATCCCCAAACCAGTATACCGCTGACTAATGAGAATAAGACAACCGCCGCAACCCCTGCCAAGAATCCTTCTACCGTCTTACCCGGACTAATGTTGGGTGCAAGTTTTACTCGTCCCCATGCCTTGCCGGCGAAGTAGGCAGCAGTATCGGCAATCCATACGATAACGAATAACAACAGCAATAGTGTGGAGCCCATCGGCCCACTGTTGTGCAGGTATACCATCGCGTACCAACAGGGCAGTAAGAACAAAAGGCCTCTAAGTAGGCAAACCCATGATTTCGCAGGTACACTCTTGGATCCTAGTTTGACAACCGCCCAAAGCCACCATCCGACGGAAATCACTAACACTGGTATCAACACGGTACTCTGAGCGTAAAGCAGCACACCAGCGAGTCCCAGTGTCAGAACGAATGCCAACCGCAATGATGCGCTCTTAGCTCCACACAAAGCCGTCCATTCCCAAGCACCAAGAATCGCGAACAATCCCAGAATCAGCGCAACCTGCAAGTTGGTGAGCGCATACAGGGATACCACCAGCAACGAAACAAGCACGGTGGCGGTTATTACCCTGGATCTAAGCATTTTGGGTTTGGCGTCTCGCTGCCACCTGCTCTCCCGTTTGGCCAAACCTTCTCTGTCGTCTCGCAAATGACACTATGGCATCATCAAACGCCGCGGCATCAAAATCGGGCCATAATACATCTGTGAAGTAAAGCTCAGTGTACGCCAACTGCCATAGTAGGAAATTGCTGATACGTTGCTCGCCGCCGGTACGAATAAACAAGTCCGGCTCAGGCAAAAAGCAAGTGCTGAGGCGAGATTCGATTGCGCTGGCATCGATTTGACCCGGCTCGATTACTCCAGCTCGTATTTGCTCGGCAATTTCGCGACAAGCCTGAGTTATGTCCCAACGCCCACCGTAGTTCGCGGCGATTGTTAGATTCAGCAACGAGTTGTTCGCTGTCAGCTCCTCCCCGTGGCGAATCAACATACGTACACGTGGGCTGAAACGATTGAGATCGCCCACCACGCGCAACCGCACATTGTTTTCGTGAAGTTTCTTTACCTCGTTTTCCAATGCATTGCTCAACAACTCCATCAACAGCCGTACTTCGGTCGCTGGGCGTCGCCAATTCTCGCTGCTAAAGGCAAATAGAGTAAGATAACGAACACCTTTCTCTGGGCAGGTTCGTACCAAATCACGTACGGTTTGGACGCCACGGCGATGCCCCGCGATCCGCGGCAAACCATGGCGTTCGGCCCAACGTCCGTTACCATCCATGATTACCGCAACATGACGAGGCCCATCGCTAAGCCGAGCTTCGACTTCAGTTGATTTAGTGGGTGGCGGGAGACTGGGCACGATTACTGATGACGAGGGGCTCGATTAGAATCTATGCATTATCTTGGCAGCACGTCACGCCATCACACTTCCATTACTTCACTTTCCTTCGCAACCACCACTTTATCCGCTTCCGCGATTATCTCATCGGTAAGTGACTGAATTTCATCGTGAGCACGTTTCTCCTCATCTTCAGATAATTCCTTCTTTTTCAAAAGATCGCGCAAATGATGAAGGGCATCACGCCGAATATTACGCACCGCTATTTTGGCATTCTCGCCCGCCGCGCGCACCAATTTAGTCATTTCGCGACGTCGCTCCTCGGTTAGCGGCGGCAACGGAATACGTATAGTCTCACTGGTAGTTACTGGATTTAGCCCCAAGTCTGACTCCAGGATGGCCCTTTCTAATACCGGGATCATTTTCTTTTCCCAAGGTGTTACCGCTAGCGTGCGCGCGTCTTGGACGGCCACTGTCGCCACTTGGTCGATCGGTGTGGGCGTACCGTAATAGTCCACATTGATGTGTGATAACAGTACAGGACTGGCACGCCCCGTTCGCAGCTTGGCGAGTTCACCTCGCAACGCATCCAGACTCTTTGACATCCGGGTCTTTGCGTCTTTACGAATCGCCTGAGTCATTGGTTCGCCTCCGTTGTGACTAGCGTACCTTCATCAAGACCGCGCACGACGCGTAACAAACTACCATCCTCATTGATGTTGAATACTCTCAGCGGCAGCTTATAGTCACGACACAACGCGATAGCCGTTGCATCCATCACCCCTAGCTTGTCGCGCAGTATGTCATCATAGCTCAATGTTTTGTAACGGGTCGCGGTCGGATCGGTAACAGGATCACGATTATATACTCCGTCTACTTTGGTAGCCTTTAGCAAAAGACTCGCTTCGATCTCTATCGCGCGTAAGCTTGCTGCCGTATCTGTGGTGAAGCAGGGATTTCCGGTACCCGCCGCAAATATTACGATTGCACCCGAGTCAAGATATTTTACGGTTCGATCCCGGAGGTAAGGTTCCACCAAGGGTATCATAGGGATGGCAGATTGAATTCTGGCGATCATCCCTTGGCTCTGCAATGCCTGCTTAAACGCTAGCGCATTAATCACCGTAGCCAGCATCCCCATATGGTCGGCGGTGACGCGATCTATACCATCTGCCGTGGCTGTAACACCACGCAGAAAATTCCCGCCGCCCAGGACCACAGCTATCTGAATACCCTCTGCGACTGCAGTCTTGATCTCCATGGCAAGGCCTGATAAAGCGGCTGGGTCAATGCCGAAACCAGTCTGCCCCGCTAATGCTTCCCCACTGAGCTTAATGACAATGCGTGGGAACGTACTCGATTCAGACGCCACCCCCTGCAATCGTCAATCTCCCTTGGCTTGAGCCAAGACCTCAGCGACAAAGTCGTCTGGGTCACGTTTTTGTATACCCTCACCCACTTCAAACCGCACGAATTGTTCCACAGATGCGCCTTGGGACTGCAATAGATCTGCTACGGTCTGATCCGGCTGCTTCACAAAGGGTTGGGCCACCAGGCTGATCTCGTTTACAAACTTCCGCAGCCTCCCTGAGACCATCTTCTCCACGATGTCCTCAGGTTTGCCGGATTCTCTTGCCTGAGCGAGGTAAATTTCTCTTTCTTTAGTCAGTACATCTTCTGGCACTTCACTGGTATTAGTGCAAACAGGTTTACTGGCGGCCACGTGCATTGCAATGTCCCTGCCTAATTGAGGTGGCCCCCCTGTGCTGCTTACCAGCACTCCGATTCGCACTCCATGGAGATAACAGCTTATGGTCCCGTTGCCGCTGGCCTTCAATAATTGGAAGCGCCGGATGTCGATTTTTTCGCCAACCTTTCCGACTAGCTCGCGCCGCACAGCGTCAACCGTGGGGCTCTCATCATCTAGTGGGAGCGTGAGTAAGTCATCGACAGTGGCCGGACTATGCCGAGCAATACACCCCGCGATCTTGTCTGCAAAATCTCGG
>JAOTYS010000495.1 GCA_029861795.1 Gammaproteobacteria bacterium
TTCGGACAGATCCGGCGGCGGCGGATTGAGCAGCATCGCCGTGGCGACCGCCGGGCCCAAGACAAGGCCGACTAAGCGGCGACGGGGCAATCGGCTGTCGTTATCGCTGGATGTGGGGGCCAAAGTAGCTTCTTAATGGAACAACGCTACCGTAGTTGACCACCGTCATGGCCAGATGCCGCGCTGCAGCGTGGTACGAGCCAGGCGTTCGATCGCGACCACCAGCGCTGCCGTGCGGTAATCGGTGGACGCCGACGTGTCTCCTGCATCGTTTGGGATATTGAGCCTTTTCCAGCGTGCGATGACGGTATCCACCGCACGGCACATACGCTTTTGCAGTTGCTTATTGACTTCATCCAACTCCCACACCTCATTGCTGACATTTTGGACCCACTCGAAGTAGCTCACTACCACGCCTCCAGCGTTGGCAAGAATGTCCGGGATGACGGAAATCCCTCTCCGAGACAGTATCTCGTCCGCCAGCGGTGTAACCGGATTATTGGCTCCCTCTATAATAAGTTTGGCCGACACGGACTCGGCGTTATCCCCTCGAACCTGGTAACCAAGCGCGGCGGGTATCAGCACGTCGCAATCAAGTGACAGTAGTTCTTCATTGGTGATGGTCTGCGTTTCCGGCGTACCCACAACACTTCCGCTTGCGCTCTTGTGAGAGGCCACATCGTCCAGATCGAGACCGTTGCGATTCACTATGCCGCCTTGCGAATCACTGACCGCGATGGTGACCGCGCCTGCCTGGTTGAACAACCGCGCCGCCGTTTCACCCACTTCCCCAAACCCTTGGATCACCACTTGAGCACCTTTGAGAGATGTCAGTTTGACCGCTCCTTTTCGCTCCAGAAAATGCTCTGCCGCGTAAAGGCAGCCACGTGCCGTGGCTTGGTCACGTCCCACGGAACCGCCGAGCTCCAGAGGCTTGCCGGTGACGACCGGCTTGTTGTTGCGGCCGGGATGCATCATGTCGTAGGTATCATAGACCCAGGCCATAGTCTGCGAATCGGTGTACATGTCCGGCCCAGGGATATCGACGTAAGGACCGATATTGTCTCCCAACTCATTGACGAATCGACGGGTGATCAGACGAAGTTCGGCCTTGCTTAGTGTCTTAGGATCACAGGCCACGCCACCCTTCGCTCCGCCGAACGGGATATCCACCAGTGCGCATTTCCAGGTCATCAGCGCCGCCAGGGCGCTAACCTCATCAACACTTACCTCAGGGTGGTAGCGAATGCCCCCCTTACCCGGGCCTAGCACCCGGTTGTGGAGGACCCGGTACCCGCGGAACGTCCGCACCGAGCCGTCGTCCATCTGCACGGGAAAACACACCCCGATCGTTCGCTTAGGCAGCTCAAAGAAGTCAATAAGACCACGCTTAATATCATCCAGATAGGCCGCGGCGGTCTCGAATCTCAGACGACTGATCTCGAAGGGATCCAGGTTTTCAGCGAACGGATTGGCCGCCAAGGATGCATCGACATCGGGATTTTTCCCCACGCCTTCAATCCTCTCGTCACACTTTCTCATCTTGGATATCAGCAGTTGTTTGTCCGGCCTGCGAGCGCAGGCCGTGCGATACACTCATAGTCTAATGACGAAAGCACCACGTTGATAGTGTTAAGAGCAACAATGCGGTTGCGAACCCAGTGTCTTGATTGTTACAAACATGATCAGTCCTGCAGCGGATGCCTTGACCTGCGGTCTACACCGGCGCGGGTGGGTTTTCGTACCGACAATAAGAAAGGCGCGGTACAATGCCCGCGCCGTTCGTTCCCTCGCTTGTCGCATGTATCGCTTTGTTCGGGTCTCCACGCACCCGGCGGAAGAATGTCCTATTGCCCCGATTTCTCCGAAATCGTCAATCCTCGCCAGCACGTCAGCCCAGCGTTCAAACGTATAACACATCTTCTACCCAGCGCGCTTGAAGCGAATCAAAAAGGACCAGCTCGGTTGTCGGTGCCAGATAAAAGGTCCAGTGGTCCTGCCCCGCTGAAGCTGTATACGTCGGGTGCGGGTGGCTTTGCTTCCCGATAAAGAAAGCCCCGCCGAAAGCAGGGCTCTCCTTTCGCTGCCGATCAATACTTAACCTTGATGTGACATAGGCATAGACAAAAAAAGGCCTTTCGCCGTGCTATCTTGCGGTTACCACACCTGGCAAGGTACACAACGAAAGGCCACGAGAAGTGAGATATAGCAAAGTTGCGTTGAGACGTCGAGTGCAAGCGGATATCCCGTTTCGTTATGAAGCCGAGGGGCTGACCTCGTATGCCGGACTGGAGCTGATTCGGCAATATTTTGTGAAGCTTGGATTGCGTGATCAGATTCGTCGTTTTGTAGGTGCACGATTGCCGGATGGCGATTACGGTGGGGTAGCGAAGGTGCTGCTGATATTGATGTTGATCATCAGTGGCGGAAGGCGGATACGGCACCTCGGTTACATGAGTGCGGACCCGGTGGTATTGCGAGGCTGTGGATTGTCGCGGTTGCCGACCGCGCGCACGGTAGGCCGCTGGCTGGCCGGTTTTGACGCCAAGGCGTTGGATGGCTTGGCGGCATTGAACGAGTCGCTCACGCTGTCGGTGATCCGGGAAGCGAAATTGCGGCGATTGACGCTGGATATCGATGGTTCGGTGGTGTCCACGGGGCTGCAGGTGGAAGGGGCACAGCGCGGGTTTAATCCCCATCGGCGTAAGGTACCCAGCTATTACCCGATCAGTGCCTATGAGGCGCAGACGGGCCAAGTGCTGGCGGTGGCCAACCGCCCCGGGAATGTGCATGACGGCAAGGCATCGGTGGTATTTATCAAACAACTTATCAAGCAGTTGCGGGCCCAGCTGGGATCCCGGCCGATCCTGGAATTTCGCATGGATGGGGCGTTTTTCCGGGAAGATGTGCTCGATGAGCTGGCCAGCGACCGGCGGATTGAGTATGCCATCAAGGTGCCGTTTTACCCCTGGCTGGGATTGAAAGCGGTGATCGCCAAGCGCCGGCGCTGGCGGCGTGTGAACGGTGTCGTGAGTTATTTCGAACACCGCATAAAAACTTGGGGTCGGCGCCGCGTGGTGATCTACCGCAAACGCATCTATCACAAAAGCGCCAAAAACTACCAACTCGATTTGTTCGACCCGGATGATGGCTACTACGAGTACTCGGCGGTGGTGACCAATCGGTCGGTGTCCGGGCTCACTCTGTGGCATTACATGTGTGCCCGAGGCACGCACGAGAAGGTTTATGGGGAGCTCAAAAACGGCTTTGCCTTCGACAGCGTTCCGAGCCAACGTTACAGCGCCAACAGCGCCTGGCAGTGGTTCAGCATTCTGGCGTTCAACCTGACGCGCGGATTCCAGCGTGTCACTGGCGCTGAATCCCGACCCGCTAATCGCAAGCGTCGAACATTGTGGCGATTCGACTCGATCCATACCCTTCGTTATCAATGTTTGCATCGCGCTGGACTTTTGATACGGCCCCAAGGCCGTCTAACTTTGGATGTGGGCATCTCTCAAACCGTAAAAGAGCGCTTCATGACCCTCTATCAACAGCTTAAAATCGCCTGATTTATGTCACATCAAGGTTAACTGACTCATCTATTTGCATAATA
>JAOTYS010000496.1 GCA_029861795.1 Gammaproteobacteria bacterium
AAATATAGGGTCGTAAAAACCTTGAGGATCCCGTAGACCAAGTCGGAAGCAAACAGAATGACCGCGGCACACAACAGCGAAATGACGATGAAGTCCAGGCGCCGACCGGCGAAATAAGTTGTCGATTCTGCCTGGCCGACGTCCGTCTCGAGACTGATGCCCTCCGGCGTAATCTCATAGAACCAGGAGAAGATCAGGGCAATCGGGAAACCGACGGCGAGCAGCCCGAGAATGATTGGCCCGACCCAATCCGGCAGGCTGGCGAGGTCAATGACCACCTCGGCCACCTGCATGATCAGCCAGGCAGCTACAAGATAGAGCACCGCCATGCGAAAGACATGGCGACGCCTGAGTTCAGACACCAGGCGCATGAAGAAGTGCTTACGCCGTTGCTACTGCACGCACAATCCGTATCGACGGCAGAACCGAGAATGTCGCGTTCGGCCATAAGCATACACCGGACCCATAGTCCTGCTGTGGCAGTTTACCGACGATCCTCAAGAGTGCTGGGCGCGGTGTTATCCTGACATTATGAACATTGATCACGTCGTGCTATGGGTGCAAAACCCGAAAAACTCCCTCGATTTCTTTGTCGACGTTGTCGGCTTGTGCGCTGTGCGGGCGCAGGAATTCGAGGAAGGTAAGGCCCCCTTTCCCAGTGTTCGGCTTAACGACATGACGATTCTCGATCTCATGGACACCAAACTCGTGTCGCTCGGGCCAGAGTTCATCGGTGGCGACAGTGCAGGGCGGCCCATCAACCACCTCTGTCTATCCATGAATGCCGCCGAGTATTCAGCGCTCACTGCGCGATTGGTTGCACGGGGAGTAGAACTCACGCCAGAAAGTGAGCGGTCATTCGGCGCCCAGGGTCTGGCGGAGCGCTCCAAGTATTTTCGCGACCCAGATGGCAACGTCATCGAGATCCGACACTACGACAAAGCTTCCTAGCCGAGACTCAAGCATTGCTTTGGATCATAAGCACAACGTAGTTTGCCCTCGGCTGGAAGACCAACGTAGTGGCAGACAGAAACCGGCCAACAACGGTCACCCCTCATGCCACCCATATCGGATCATCTTGAAAGCGGCGCTTCATCAGTTCTTTCCGCGCGGCTGGCATCCATGACCCTTCGATGCCGTTGAGGATCAATTGTCTCGTCTGCTTCCGGGTGAACCCTAGCTCCGCCTCGAGCAATCGATATTCCTGAGCCAAGGTGGTGCCAAACATCGTCGGATCGTCGGTGTTCACCGTGACCAAGATGCCACTCTCAAAGAAGGTACGTATCGGATGCTGATTTAAGGCAACGACAACGCCCGTTCGTACGTTGGAGATCGGGCACATCTCCAGAGGCATCTGCGTTGTTGCCAGAAGCTCAACCAATTCCGCCTCTTCATTGGCTCGAACGCCGTGACCGATACGTTCAACCTGCAGGTCGGCGATGGCTCGCCGGACGCTCTGTGCACCCGCAGCTTCTCCAGCATGGGCGGTTGTGCGAAAGCCCATTTCACGTGCGGTATGGAAAGCTCGCTCAAACAGCTCGGGAGGATACTCGTGTTCCGAGCCTCCCAGTCCAACTCCAATAACGCCAAGATCGCTGACTTCCTCTAGCTCACCCAAGGTGAGCATTGCTTGCTCAGGGCCGTAGTTGCGTACGAAATCCGCCACTAGCAAAACTTCTATGTCTGGTACGCGGTCGAGTCCCGCGCGAACTGCCTCAGTAAGTTTCTGCGTTTCTAGTCCATGACGTGCAAAATCTGGCGGTGAGTAGAAAGCTTCAACGTATTGGACGTTCTGTCGGGAGAGGTCTTGCGCAACAGCCTCAGCGATGAACTCAAAATCCTCATACTCCCTCAAAAACCCATTCTTCCAAATCCACATATCGAGAAAATGGGGAAAATCTCGATACTCGAACCTAGCCTGTAGATCCTCTAGGCTCCCTATGGACGGATCACCACCGTACTTCTGGACCAACTGCCATAGTGCTGCGTGAGGTATCGCCCCCTCCATGTGTAGGTGAAGTTCAACCTTTGGAACTTTCTCAAACCAGTCCATCGCTACCCTTGTTCTTCTACGGGTAAGTCGTCTTCGCAGCTTATGCTGGACCGCGAGAATGGCAAGCTTTGGCTTGTTTGAGCAGGGTGCAATAGCAGCAAAGAGTCGCTTTCTGCCTGCTAAAACGCTACCACTACAATAGAAGCTATAGAATGTGGAACTGCCGATCGACAAAGATTTTCGGCAACCCAAATCTGACTGGCGGCTTTCGCGGGTGAAGAAGTCATTCAAAGCGCTACAAGAACGATGTCATGACGGGCAGAAATCGGCCACTTCCGGTCGTTTCGGATCATCGCTATCGTTTCTCATGACTGAAGGCAACGCTTGATTCAAGCGCCCTTTCGGGTCGTACAAAATGCGAAGACCGTCCAGCATGACCGCTGCAGTTCCTGAATCAACGGGCATATCTATACACTCGGGACCTGACCCGGACGACCACGTTTGAGGGGACAGAATCGTTGGGTTTTAACGCTGGAAGCCTGGCAGTTCATCCGGATTCAATTCTGATCTATGATTCTGACACCGATGAGAATCCTCGTTATAATCTTCTGGCTTTGATGCACCAAGCCGTCGGTCCTGGTGATCGACGGAATTTAACCCTAACAAGAAAAGGTAGCGAGCCATGTCAAATAAGTATGCTGGAGGGTGCGATCATATTCACACCCATTCAAATAACGATCCGATAGACAACCACACTTGCCACTGCTCTGTCTGTAAGGGCGTTACTGGGCAAGATACCACTCATGTCGTCTTCTTTAACCACGGTGATCTGGCAGTAGATAACCTCGATGGATTGAATCGTCAGCCGTTCAACGCTAAAAACCCAGATGGGCCGCTGGAGCTGTGCACCTGCTCGGACTGTGGCACACCGATTATGCTCGATGACAAACAAGGACGAATCCGCGTTATCGTGCCGAACCTCATGGGATATGATTCAGAGAGCCTGCCTGCGACTTACCATGCCTTTTTTGACGCATCCACTGGTGCAGCAGCCCCTGACGATGGCCGTCCCGTCTACGACGGTCTGCGTCCCGACTTCGTTTGGCCAGAATCCGCTTAAAACACGAAGTCGATATCAGACAGGCTCTCGGATTCCCCCGCACCAATGATTTGGTGCGGGGGGCTTAAAAAAATTAACATTTCTATGGCCACTTTGGGTCGGTTTGTGCCTGTCGCAATCCTATCAGCCCACCGACAGTTATCGAGTTGCCATTTCAACCGGTCGATGCAACACATGCATTAAAACGTTCTGCCGGTGTTTCAAAGATTAATGTTTTTCTTGGTTTCTCGTTCAGCCGCCGCAGTGAGCAACCCTCGACCCACCACTCCCTTCAAATATCAGACTTCAGTAAAGTAGGATTCCAAATTCTCAGGACTCGGTGATCACAATAACGCTAAGATAAACTAAATTTCCTATACTTTATTCATTTTTTTCAATCAGTTAAGTAATTTATCTAACACTACACTTTACATAAGGCGCGAACTAGCCTAAAGTGCTGAACCTCATGAAAAATCTGAAGAAGAGCCTTTAACTTCCTGTTTATAAAAGGTCGTT
>JAOTYS010000497.1 GCA_029861795.1 Gammaproteobacteria bacterium
TGTATTGACGATTCCGTCATTGGTCTGCGCAGTGCAGGTGTTTAGACAGCGTGCGCTGTAAACTCACTTGGCGCGATGCGTCGTCGCTATGTCGCTATTGGGCTGCCAGCGATAACCTATGCCGAATACCGTCTGAATCATGGAAAAGCTCGGATCCACTTCCTTAAATTTCTTGCGGATACGACGAACGTATCCGTTTATTGTGTTTTTCTCTACATAGGACTGTCGGGTAATCTGCATCAGGGAATCGTAGGTTTTAACGTGGCCCGGCCAACGCACCAGTGCCTCCACCAACCAGAACTCGGTAAGTGTTAGGCTAATCGATTCGTCATTCCATTTGACCGACATGCTATTTGGATCGAGCGCCAGTGGTCCCAAGTTTAATATGGCTCCCTGATCTGTGGGGGTGTGAATCGTGTCAACAATGCGAAACAGCGAACTTACGCGAACGGCGAGGAATTGAAGATTGATTGGCTTCGTAAGGTAGTCCCAGGCGTCAAGGCGCAGTCCCGACACGCGATCGATATCGCTATCGCGAGCTGTGAGAAAGATGATCGGCAGGCGAGGATTTTTGCTTCGCAGTTCCCTGCACAGATCGAATCCGCCGTCCATTTCGTCCTCGAGCATGATATCCAGAATTGCAAGATCTGGTAGTTTTTGGCGCATCCCTGCCAGGGCCTCCTTGCGGTTACCATAGCCCATCACTGCATAGCCCTGGGTTGTCAAGGCGTCCGCATAGTTCTCCCGCTGATCGCGGTCGTCTTCAACAATGGCAATGCTTCTAGACATGGTCTATGGTCGCTTCTGTGGCTCAAAGTATAACGATACAGCACTTTCATACTAGCTAGGATTCTTCCTCAGAAAAAGCCACTTCTTCGCCATATCTTGTGCTATTTGTCGCCATCTCGCTCGGCTGTAATGCTGTTGGGGAACACACGTCGACGGCGCCCCAGGGGGATGGGTAGATATGGTGGTGCTTTGCCAAGGACGGCACGTCGACGTCTTGGGAGGGTTCGATGAATCAAAGCGTATTTGTACCGCTCACTGACGAGTTGCTTTACGAGCACCCGGAGTTGATTGCCGGGCCTATCGTGCCATATGACCCACGCTGGGCACGCCACCGCTGGTTAGAAGTTGAGATCAATCCGGTGGATGACGATAACTCGAACTACTCCACAGTTGAGTTTGCGGCTTGAACATGCCCATTTATCCACTGTAGCTAACCGACTTATTGCCGACATAGCCTCGCCCTCGTATAGATCTGCCACCATCTTCCCGCGTATCGTTCAACTGCTTTAGGCTTCATTTACCTCCCGGCGTCGGCGTTTGAAGACGCAGCCGGTTACTATGCTTCCCTAACGCTCAAGAGTGGTCAAAAGATCTCACGCTACAATACACTAGCGGGCCGTTACCGCATGGTTCGGAGATAGGGCGATAATGAAATCACATTCCCAGGTCGCAGTGATTGGTGGCGGCGTAGTAGGTTGCAGTATTCTGTACCATCTCACTAAGTGCGGATGGCGCGACGTCGTGCTTATCGAGCGCTCGGAACTCACCTCAGGTTCGACTTGGCACGCTGCCGGGGGCATGCACACGCTCAACGCCGACCCCAACGTTGCCAAATTACAGGATTATACAATTCGGCTATACAAAGAGATTGAGGAAATCTCTGGACAGTCTTGTGGCATACATCTAAGCGGCGGGGTAATGCTTGCGGACACACCTGAACGCCTTGATTACCTTAAGACAGCGAAGTCCAAAGGGCGCTATTTAGGGCTAGACAACGAGTTCATCTCCGTCGATGAAGCTAAGAAACTGCACCCGCTGATTGAGCCTAAACACTTTGTAGGCGCGCTCTATGACCCGTACGAGGGTCATATCGATCCATCGGGAGTCACAAATGCTTATGCCAAAGCCGCGCGGGCCAACGGCGCTGAAATCTACCGCTTCACACCCGTCACTGCTCTCGATGCGACCCCAGATGGGAGCTGGAAAGTGATCACCGAAAAAGGCAAGCTCGAGGCCGACATCGTGATCAACGCCGCTGGCCTGTGGGCGCGCGAGGTGGGTCGCATGGTGGGGTTAGAGTTACCGATTTTGGCGATGGAACACCAGTATTTGATCACCGACGACATCCCGGAGATTACGGCGCTTGGGCGCGAACTGCCCCATTGCATCGATTTTGGCGGCGAACTTTATCTGCGCCAAGAGCACAACGGTCTGGTGGTCGGCACCTACGAGCAGGCCTGTGTTCCCTGGTCTGAACGGGTCACACCCTGGGAATTCGGGCATGAATTGTTACAATCCGATTTGGACAGGATCGCACCCAGCCTAGAGGTCGCGTTTCAGCACTTTCCGGCATTTGCCAACGCTGGTATCAAGCGAGTGATCAATGGCCCGTTTACGTTCGCCTCCGACGGCAACCCATTGATTGGGCCGGTCCGCGGACTTAAGAACTTCTGGGTCGCTTGCGGGGTGATGGCGGGATTTAGTCAAGGTGGAGGAGTGGGGTTGTCATTGGCCAATTGGATTGTGGACGGTGATCCCGGCATGGATGTGTTTGCGATGGATGTGGCGAGATTCGGTGACTTTGCCACCATGGCCTATACCAACGCCAAGGTGCGTGAAAACTATAAGCGGCGTTTCCGCATCAGCTTTCCCAACGAAGAGTTACCAGCTGCAAGGCCGTTACGCACCACGCCGGTATATGATCGCTTAAAGGCGCAGGGTGCAGTCTTCGGTGTGGCATACGGATTAGAGCACGCCCTATGGTTCGCCCCTGAGGGTACTGAACCTGTAGAGGAACCTACATTTCGTCGCTCCAACGCGCATGGGCCGGTGGGAGTGGAATGTCGATCGTTTCGCAAGAATGTGGGTCTGATTGAGATATCCAATTTTGCGAAATACGAAGTGCAAGGGCCTGAGGCAGAAGTGTGGCTCAGTCATTTGCTCGCTAATCGGATGCCGCCAGAGGGTAAGATCGTCCTTACTCCGATGCTTAATCCAAAGGGTCGATTGATTGGTGATTTCACTGTGACCAAATTAGCGCCTGAGCGCTTTATGATCTTCGGATCAGGTATTGCCGAGGAATATCATCTGCGTTGGTTTGCGGCACATTTACCCGAACGCGGTGTGCAGTTACGCGCGCTGCGCTCGGAGCTCGTGGGATTTTCCATCGCGGGGCCAAATTCCAGAACGCTGTTGTCAAAATTGACACACACGGACGTCAGCAACGAGGCGTTTCCTTTTATGGCGCTTCGACAAATGGACCTCAACATGGTCCCTGCCATGGTAGGACGGATCAGTTTCAGCGGGGACCTAGGTTACGAGATCTGGGTCAAGCCGGACTATCAACTCGCACTCTATGACGCCTTGCTATCGGCTGGATCGGACTTGGGCCTTATCCATTTCGGTGCTCGTGCGCTCAATTCATTACGCTTGGAGAAAAGTTTCGGGGCTTGGACCCGAGAGTTCACCCCTGACTATACGCCGCTGGAAGCCCGCCTTGAGCACTTTGTGGACCTTAGAAAAAACGATTTTATCGGCCGCGATGCGGTACTAATGGAAAAAGAGCGGGGCGCCAGCCGCAGATTAGTGACATTAGTAG
>JAOTYS010000498.1 GCA_029861795.1 Gammaproteobacteria bacterium
GGATTAATTCCTGCCCTGGCGCATCATTCGGATGAGCCTTCCCAGCAAATACGAGCACTACAGGTCGTTCGCATTGGTTCAATAGGCGCGCCAACCTATCAGCATCGGAGAATAACAATGCTGCGCGTTTGTAGGCGGCAAAACGGCGGGCGAACCCAAGCAATAGTAGATCGTCGTGCTCATCTAGTATCCGAGTAAGTCGATTAACATGAGCCTCTCCAAATTCGTGGCGAACGGCCCTTCTTCTTATGCGTCGGCGAATCTCGTCAATGAGATGGGATTTTAACGTAAGTCGAACACTCCAGTAGCTGGTGTCAGGAATGTCATCGATTCGTTCCCAAAATTGCTCATTGAGCAGCATGTTGCGCCATTCACTGTCCAATTGCATGTCAAATAAATTGATCCATTCCCGTGCCAGAAATGTGGGCAGGTGAACACCGTTAGTGACATGGCCTATGGGGTTCTCATTAGGAGGCACCTCCGGCCACATATGGCTGTCAACTTTTGATGCCACATCTCCGTGAATACGACTTACACCGTTGTGTCGTCGAGAACCACGGAATGCGAGAGAGGTCATGTTAAAACCATGCTTGTCGGAGTTGTCGCCTAGCTTAAGAAAATCCTCCTCGTTGATCCTAAATTCCTTGAGGTAGTCTGAAAAATAATACCTTACCATGTCGCGATCAAAGACATCGTGACCGGCAGGTACAGGAGTATGTGTCGTAAACACAGTGCTCGCAGCCACGAGTTCCATGCTAGTTGCAAAATCAATTCCTTGACGTACATATTCGTGGCAACGTTCCAAGATTTGCAGGGCGGAGTGACCTTCGTTGATGTGCCATACCGTCGGAGACAGATCTAGTGCCCTTAGTGCTCGTACCCCTCCGACACCCAATACTATCTCTTGCTGAATACGGGTATCGTCGTCCCCACCATAGAGTTGATAGGTTATTGCACGGTCGGCATCGCTATTGCCCGGTAGGTCGGTGTCAAGCAAGTAAATGTTGATGCGCCCACACTTGACCCGCCACACTTTCAGAGCGACCGAGCGACCGGGAATTTCTACCGTGATGTGCACCTCACGGCCGTTGGCATCCGTCGCTGGAGTAACCGGCAAGTCGGCGAGTTCATGCGGTGTATAGTGCGCAAGTTGGTGGCCGCTCTGGTCGATACTCTGGGTGAAGTAGCCTTGCCGATATAAGATGCCGACAGCGACAAACGGTAGAGCGAGGTCGCTGGCGGCCTTGCAGTGGTCACCCGCCAGTATGCCAAGACCGCCGGAATAGATCGGCAAGCTTTCATGTAGACCAAACTCGGCGCAGAAGTAGGCGACCAGATCCTGGTCAGGATCTATTAGGGACTCGAGGCCGGGAGGACTGTGTTCTTGATAATAGGTATCGTAGTTGGCCAGAGTTCGATTGTATTCTTCCATGAATGCCCGGTCAGAGGCCGCTTTTTCCAGTCGTTCCTGGGCAACGCGTCGCAGAAACACCTTGGGGTGGTGCCCGCAGTCCTCCCACAGTTCACGATCCAGACGAAAGAATAGCCCACGCACATGTCGATCCCAACTGTAGTAGAGGTCGTTAGCGAGAGTGGTCAAGCGCTCCAGGCGCTCGGGAATCTGAGGCTGTACTTCCAGCGAATAACGCGTCCCAGCCACTTTCTTATGATCCAAGAAATTGCAATATAACGGCCGTTGTTACGCTCGTATGAGCAAGGGCTCAAACTTCTAGTTTTGTTTGAGGTTCTGCAGTGTGAGTTGTGTATCCCCCCATTACATCACTATCTTAGGTTGTAATCTATTCGCAATCAATTCGCCAATCTAGCGAGAGTGCTATTCATCGGTTTGCTGCGCGGGCATATTACTATGCCGCAACTGAAATCGAGTGGGCGGAAGCGACGGGATAGACTGACTTCTAGCTTTGTCGGGAATGAGCCCTCGTTATGCGACAGCCTTGCTATGGGCCCCACAAACGGCCGTGCCAATCAGTCCAATCTTGAGGCTGGTGATAAGGCGAACTGTGACAGTCTTCAGCAACGGTGCCATCGGGTCTTTCATATGAAATGCCCCTCACCTTAGTACTGGCACCGGGGTTTCACTCGCCTGAAGCCGGCCTATCGCTTGGCGATCTCAATTGTTCGCAGGGCCAGGCCGCTGTTTCCACGTGTATGTTCGACCTAGACGCGAATTATGCCTAGTGGTTTACTGGACGCTTCAGATATTGCATGAGCTTTTGCCAGCTTGAAGCAATCTTCTTGCCACAAGCAATCCATCTGGTCGCATGCTCCATCATAGGCTGTGCCAAAGCAGTCGAAATTTCCTTCATGGCGTCGGACAGCTTGATGACATGTCCTCGATGCTTAGCTGAGGGACTGAACTCTCTCCCGTGCTCATCAAAACAGGCACCCGAGATAGAGAAATTTGTGCCAATGCGCCACATTTCTTGTGGTTTGTAGCTAGAACCTTGATCGGTATCAACTCGCCTCTTATCGAAGCTCGATATGTTTCGATAGAACTATAACGCCAGACTCTCCTCACCTGTACAGACGAGCGCCGGGCACAAGTATTGATTAGGTCTTCGAGGATGTAACGTGAAATGAAGGGCGCGTTCGTGTCGATGTGGGGCGTGATAGCTAGCGCATTATTTGTAGCAGTCATCCTGAGTGTTCTGATCTACTTTTTTGATCTGCAGTCCCATGTGGTGCGTGTTCTCGAGTGGCTAGATACCCTTGGTGTCTGGGCGCCTGCGTTATTCATTGTGATTGACATGCTAGTTGTGGTCTTTTTGGTACCCGGGATTATGGTGACCATGGGCGCCGGCTTCTTGTTTGGCGTAGTCAATGGATCACTCTATGTTGTAATCGCGACTACGTTGGGCGCAACTATTGCATTTACCATCGCGCGTTGTCTTTTGGGTGGATCTATGGCGAGTTATTTGCGAACACATCCGCGTTTGAGTCTGATCGATGAGGCGCTTGCCGGCGGTGGCTGGAAGATCGTCCTTATAACGCGTCTGATACCGTTCTTTCCCTTCAAGCTTTCCAATTACTTTTTTGGGGTCACGCAGTTTTGCACACGCGACTTTGTGATGGGTACGTTCCTTGGGATTTGGCCTATCACCGTAGTCAATGTGTACATCGGATCGATCACCGCCGATTTTGCGACGCTTGGTTCTCCCACCGATTCAAGATCGCAAATGGAGTGGGTGGTATACGGAATAGGTTTTGTTATCTCGATTGCATTTGCCATCTACCTCGGTCATCTCGCCCAGCAGGCCTTGAGAAGGTATGCCCAGGATGACTGAGAACATGAGGTGAGTGGCAGTGAGACTGAGGTGGTTCCCATGGAAGCCCATCGTCCGCGTTGTTGCGCGTGCTCATGGGTTTCTTGATCCAATTGCGTTGCTCTCCCACATTCAGAGATTCGCACAACCCTCTGAAGTCGCGGAGCCGGTAGAGTTACTTCGTGCGGGTGTCGTGTTCCATGCTAGAGGTCTCATCAACAGTCGAGTCATCCAACATAACCTAGATTGGGTTTGGCCCTATTGGGTTGAGTGTCAATTTGACCCCAATAACGATGCATTCATTCCGCGTGCGTTC
>JAOTYS010000082.1 GCA_029861795.1 Gammaproteobacteria bacterium
GCCGATTTGTCGCCCGATCGCCTTTCTAAAATGACGCACAAAATCGGCCTGAGCGAGGTACCGCGGCTGGCAGATTCAATCCTCAAAGGGCAAGTGCGGGGCCGGGTGGTGGTAGATGTGAATGCCTGATTGGGGGTTTGACACCCACGCGCGATGTCGGCGGAGACAAGTGGCCTTTAGAAGGTCTCGAGGCGTCAAAATGGGCTTATAAGTGTCGTTTTTCCGCAGTCCTACGTCGCCGCGGGATCAGCAGATGTCTATACTGCCGACTAACCTTCGGCTACCCTTCGAGTAGTGCGCTGCTGCCGGGTAGCGTCAACAGAGGTAAATAGGGGGCAACTATGTCCGATGTCGAGAAAAGTGGTGGCAACGAGGACGATATCGATCTTTCGTCACTGTCCGACGATGAACTTGTCGAACAGATGCACGACGATCTGTATGACGGGCTCAGGGAGGAAATCGAAGAAGGTACCCAAATACTACTCGATCGAGGGTGGACGGCCGATAAGGTTCTCAATGACGCTCTCGTCGAGGGTATGCGCATTGTCGGCATCGATTTTCGTGATGGCATACTGTTTGTCCCCGAGGTGTTAATGGCGGCCAATGCCATGAAAGGCGGTATGGCTATCCTGCGTCCGCTACTTGCCGAAACGGGCGCACCGCCTATCGGCAAGATGGTGATTGGTACGGTTAAAGGCGATATCCACGACATCGGCAAGAACCTAGTGGCCATGATGATGGAAGGCGCTGGCTTCGATGTCATTAATATCGGTATCAATAATCCGGTAGAAAACTACCTGCAAGCGCTAGAAGAGCACAAGCCCGACATCTTGGGTATGTCAGCCTTGCTGACTACGACTATGCCGTATATGAAAGTCGTAATTGATACCATGGTTGAGCAAGGTATTCGCAACGATTACATTGTGATGGTCGGTGGTGCGCCCCTAAACGAAGAATTCGGCAAGGCGATCGGCGCCGATGCCTATTGCCGCGACGCTGCGGTGGCGGTTGAGACCGCTAAATCGCTAATTGCCGAACGCCGCGCCGGTACGGGGGAAGCGCGCTCGCAAGAGGTTGGGACTTAGTGTCGAAGCGTTCTGGTGTGCTGATCATTGCTTGCGGGGTGTTGGCGCGCGAGATCGTAGCTTTGATTCGCGCCAATCAATGGCAACACATGACGGTACAGTGTTTACCGGCAGAGTGGCATAACACACCTGACAAGATTCCTAATGGGGTACGTAACAAGATCCGCGACGCGCGTGATCGCTTCGCGCGTATTTTCGTTGCCTATGCAGATTGTGGTACCGGTGGTCAGCTCGATCAAGTATTAAAGGAAGAGGGCGTTGAACGGATTTCTGGCGCGCATTGTTATGAATTCTTTGCTGGTGCTAAAACGTTCGCCGAACTCTCCGACGCAGAACCGGGGACTTTCTACCTCACGGATTTCCTCGCACAGCATTTCGATCGCCTGATATATCGTGGCTTAGGGTTAGATCGCCATCCTCAGTTGATGTCCGATTACTTTGGCAACTACCGGAAGTTGGTGTATCTAGCACAAATGGAGAAACCACGGCTGGTTGCTAAGGCCCGGGAAGTCGCCAAATACCTTGACCTTGAATTCGAATATCGTTTTTCTGGCTATGGTGATTTAGGACGAGCCCTCATTGATCTAAATGGTAAGACCACAGCGTGGCTAAGTTAATTACCGTCTTCTGGCGTGATATTCCGGCTCAGGTAGTTGCTAAACGGGGACGCGATAGTGCTAAGGTGCAGTTGTCACAGCGGTTCCAAGTCGCGATTGACCGGGCCGCCATGCGCGCCGGGAAGGGTAGTAGTGAGGCTTATCTTGCAGATTGGCGGCGTGAACCGCGTCAGTGCAGTGACGACCTCAAGCACGAAGCTGAGGGAGAGGCGGCACGCCTTGAGACCGAATACTCTGATGAAGAGTTAGAGTGTTTGATCAAATCGGGCGGTACAAGAAAAGCATAATAGCCAGCCGGAGACTAGCACGCATGTATGCGGTACGCCGTTGGTCGGTACGTCGGGCTCGCTTGCTTGAAGCGATTTATCATCACTTCGAGCCAATCATCGCAAGGCTCCATCCAATTTTCAAAACGATCGGCTACGCACGGCTGGAGAAGCCGGCGGCGGCGGCAGAGCGTGTTATCAAAGGATTCTTTTTTGACTGCCAGATGTGCGGCCACTGTGTGCTCAATGCCACGGGGATGTCTTGTCCAATGAATTGCCCCAAGGAATTGCGTAATGGCCCTTGCGGTGGTGTGCGGCCGAACGGTAACTGCGAGCTGATACCGGACATGCAGTGCGTGTGGGTCGCGGCCTGGGAGGGCAAGCAACGTATGCGCGAAGCGGCGAACATCCAGATGGTTCAACCACCCGTGAATACACAACTGCGGGGGACATCGTCGTGGCTACGGGTGGTGAAAGAGAAGGCTGCCAGTGAGCCCTTAATATGAAACTCGACGACGAACCACAAAACCCGGGAGATCCGTTACCGATATTGCCCGGGCACTCATCAGGTGGACGCCTGGAAAGGGTATTACGTGCGGGTAAATTTGCGGTGACGGCTGAGTTGTCACCGCCGGATTCGGCAGATCCCGAAGAAGTCTACGTACGCGCAAGTGTATTCGATGGCTTCGTCGATGCGATTAACGCTACGGATGGATCCGGGGCGCACTGCCATATGTCGAGTGTAGGCGTGTGTTCACTGTTGACGCGCGTTGGCTACGGAACAGTTATGCAGATTTCTTGCCGAGACCGTAACCGTCTGGCCATCCAAGGTGATGTACTGGGGGCCGCCGCCATGGGCGTCGCAAGCATATTGTGTCTGACCGGCGATGGCGTGGAGGTAGGGGATCAACCTGACGCTAAGCCGGTGTTTGATCTCGACTGCATGTCATTATTGGAAATGATTCGTTTAATGCGTGATGAGTCACGATTTATGACCGGGCGAAAATTGACCAGTGCGCCACGCGTGTTTCTTGGTGCTGCCAGCAATCCGTTTGCTCCCCCCTATGATTTCAGACCGATGCGGTTGGCGAAAAAGATTGCCGCTGGCGCGCAGTTTGTGCAAACGCAGTATTGCTTTGATGTTCCGCGGCTCAAAGAATTCATGAGTCGCGTACGTGATATGGAATTGCACAAGCGCTGCTTTATATTGGTCGGGGTTGGGCCGCTGGCCTCGGCTAATGCAGCACGTTGGATTCGAGGCAATGTGCCTGGTGTACATATTCCCGATGAGATTGTCGACCGTCTGGCCGGTGCAAAAAAACAAAAGCTCGAGGGCAGAAAGGTGTGCATGGAAATTATCCAGCGGATTCGTGAGATCGAAGGTATTAACGGTGTTCACGTAATGGCTTATCGCCAAGAGGAGGCGGTGGCGGAGATTATTGATGCCTCTGGCGTGCTTGAAGGGCGGGTACCATGGTATCCCAATCGGGATAAGAACTTGGGTATAAAAGAGGCGACCCTATGACCGATACAATAATTAGTTCCGCCACCAAAGAAGTCGCGATTGGATTTGGACGGCCATTTGTCATTATCGGCGAGCGCATCAACCCAACTGGTCGCAAGGTGTTAGCGGCGGAAATGACGGCTGGTGATTACAGTCGTGTCGAGTCAGATGCGTTGACACAAGTGGCAGCCGGGGCACACATGCTCGATGTGAATGCCGGGATACCGCTCGCAGACGAACCAAAAATGCTGGCCGAGGTGGTGCAGCTCGTGCAATCGATTACTGACGTACCACTTTCAATTGACTCTTCGATCGTCGCCGCCCTTGAAGCTGGACTTTCGGTGTATAACGGTAAAGCATTGGTTAATTCGGTAACCGGTGAAGAAGAGCGTCTGGAATTGGTATTGCCGTTGGTAAAGAAATACGACGCAGCTGTGGTTGCTATCTCTAATGATGAAACTGGGATCTCTGAAGACCCAGATGTGCGATTCGCAGTTGCAAAAAAGATTGTTGAGCGCGCGGCTGACTGCGGTATCCCGGCGCACGATGTCGTTGTCGATCCCTTGGTGATGCCGATCGGTGCCATAGGATCTGCCGGCAAACAGGTGTTTGACATTGTTCGGCGATTACGTAATGAACTTCACGTCAACACCACCTGCGGCGCATCGAACATCAGTTTCGGACTGCCCAATCGCAATGGTTTGAACGCGGCGTTCTTAAGTATGGCGGCGGGCGCCGGTATGACCTCGGCTATCACCAGTCCCCTACATACGGAGGTGATTCAGGCGGTCATGGGAGCCGACGTCATGCTTGGTCAAGACCCGGAGTGCCGTCGTTGGATCAAACGGTTTCGTGAACTGACGGCGGCCGAAGCCGAGGGCGCTCGGCGTCGACGCGGTGGCCGACGGCGTGGCGCCTAAGACGGCTCTCGTTGTATTTACCCCCTCGGGTCGACGCGGCCATTTTCCGGTTGGTACACCTTTATTGCAGGCGGCGCGCGCCCTAGGTGTGGATGTCGATTCGGTCTGCGGCGGCCGTGGCATTTGTGGGCGCTGTCAGATCTTGTTGAGCGAAGGCGAGTTCGCGAAACACGGGGTCACATCACGCGCCTCACACCTATCATCATTCAGTGATGTGGAACGTGTTTACGCAGCCGCCAATGGGCTTGAGGAGGGGCGTCGCCTTAGCTGTTCCACGCAAGTACTCGGCGATGTCGTGATCGATGTGCCGCCCGATAGTCAAGTGCACCGACAAGTGGTGCGCAAAAGAGCCGAGGTCCACACGATTGAACTCGACCCCGTGGTGCGCCTTCACTACGTAGAAGTACAACCACCTAACATGCACGACCCTGCCGGCGACCTTCAACGCGTGCAAGCAGCGTTGGAGTTCGAGTGGCGACTTAGCGATTTGCGCTGTGACGTGCGGGTTCTACAACACCTGCAAGAGGCCTTACGTGGCGGCGGATGGAAGGTCACGGTGGCGGTTCACGATGGCAGTCAGATCATAGCCGTGTGGCCCGGGTTCCGGGATAAGATCTATGGGCTTGCGGTCGACGTGGGCTCAACCACTATTGCGGCACACCTATGTGACCTTGCGAGCGGGGACGTGGTTGCCGCGGCTGGTGCCATGAACCCACAGATTCGTTTTGGCGAAGACCTGATGAGTCGCGTGTCCTACGTGATGATGAATCCAGGCGGCGAGAAGGAGATGACCCGGGTAGTGCGGTCAGCCATCAATGATTTGGTGGCGAGCGTCGCCGCCGAGGCGGGGATCGCTGCCACCGACATTATGGAACTCACATTTGTCGGCAATCCTATCATGCAGCACCTATTGCTAGGGATTAGTCCCATCGAGCTTGGTGGTGCGCCGTTCGCGTTGGCCAGCGACCATTCGCTCACGCTTTGGGCGACGGAGCTGGACTTGGAGGTCCACCCAAACGCGCGTATCTATGTCTTACCATGTATTGCCGGTCATGTTGGCGCGGACACGGCGGGTGTGGTCTTGTCCGAGGCGCCCTATCTGCGCGATGAGATTACGCTAATCGTAGATATAGGCACGAACGCCGAGATTGTGCTCGGCAATCGTCAGCGCTTGCTGGCAGCGTCGAGCCCGACCGGCCCGGCCTTCGAAGGCGCGCAGATAAGTAGTGGGCAACGTGCGGCACCAGGGGCAGTGGAACGGGTACGTATCGATCGAGCCAGTCTTGAGCCACGATTTAAGGTAATCGGATGTGATCTTTGGTCGGATGAGCCCGGGTTTGACGATGTGGTGAGTCCAGTTGGCGTTTCTGGTATTTGCGGCTCTGGCATCATTGAGGCGATTGCTGAGATGTATCTCGCAGGGATTCTTAATCGGGATGGGGTGATTGACGGTACATTAGCGAAACGCAGCGCACGTCTTGTTGCCGATGGCCGCACGTTCTCGTACATGCTCCACGATGGGGCAGTTAAACTTCGTATTACCCAAAATGACGTACGTGCCATCCAGTTGGCTAAAGCTGCTTTATACGCCGGTGCCCGGCTACTTATGGACCGGCTCGGCGTTGATAGTGTCGATCGTATTCGCCTCGCCGGTGCCTTTGGTAGCCACATCGATGTTATGTATGCGATGGTGCTGGGTCTTATACCGGATTGTGATTTGGCGCACGTCGATGCAGCTGGGAATGCGGCTGGCACCGGGGCGCGGATCGCGCTATTAGATCGCAAGGCACGACCGGAGATAGAAAATGTGGTGCGAGATATCCACAAGGTCGAGACGGCAGTGGAGCCGCGTTTTCAGGAACACTTCGTCGAGGCCATGGCGATACCGCATAAAACGGCAGCGTACCCCAACCTGGCGAAGGTAGTCGAATTGCCAGAGGAAGGGCCGACGAATGAAGCCCCGTCCGACCATAGCGCTGGGCGAAGACGCAAGCGCGCGCAACGGCAGCGCAACTGACACGCGAAAAAAGCCATTATGATATGATGGCCGATCCGACGTATTCAGGACCGGGCACGTGGTCGTAGAACAACACAGCCAGGGGCGAGATGAATAACGAGGTCATTATTACGTGTGCGGTGACCGGAGCCGGCGATACGGTTGGCAGACATCCTGCGATTCCGATTACGCCCAAGCAGATCGCGGAAGCGGCGATCGAAGCGGCTAAGGCCGGTGCCGGGATTGCTCATTGCCACGTACGTGACCCCGAAACCGGCAAGGGTGCTCGCGATCCCGCGCTTTATCGAGAAGTTGTCGAGCGCATCCGCGAATCGGACACGGATGTCGTGATCAACCTTACGTCGGGTATGGGTGGCGACCTTCAAGTAGGGCCTGGTGGCAACCCCATGGACTTCGGTGCGGATACCGATCTTGTCGGACCGCTAGAACGTTTACCGCATGTCGAACAGCTATTACCCGAGATCTGTTCGCTTGATTGTGGTTCGTTAAACTTCGGTGATGGCGCCATGGTGTATGTATCGACGCCGGATATGCTGCGTGCAGGCGCCAAGCGCATCCGGGAGTTGGGCGTCAAGCCGGAGCTTGAGATCTTTGACACCGGCCATCTGTGGTTTACTACGCGCCTATACCAGGAAGGACTTCTCGATGACCCGCCGTTGTACCAGCTCTGTCATGGTATCCCTTGGGGCGCGCCGCCGGATGTCGGGGTGCTGAAGGCATCTGTCGACCAATTGCCGGCCGGTGCTAACTGGACAGCATTCGCGCTGGGGCGCAACCAGATGCCGTTTGTGGCGTTGGCGGTGTTATTAGGCGGTAATGTACGCGTAGGCTTGGAGGATAACCTCTATCTCGAGAAAGGGGTGTTTGCCAGTAATGCTCAGCTGGTCGAGAAAGCACGTAAAATCGTTGAATTGATGGGTGCGCGGGTGCTTGGACCCGAAGAAACGCGTAAGAAGTTCGGTCTGACAAAGCGTTCCTAACTATAGGTTATTGATCGACGCGCATCGGAGGTATTCCATGATAGGTATTTTCGTAGATGAGGCTTTTTTGCGCGCACTAAGCCCGGAGACCCAGGACGAAGTTCTGGCGTTGGCGCAAGAACAAATCGCGGCCCTAAGGCGTCCATCGGCCAAGACGGAGTGGCGCGGCGACCGGGAAGAGTCCTATCCGCTTAGCGTGGAAGAAGCGAGAAGGCTCATTGATGCTCAGCCGGAGCCCATGCGCGACGCGCTACGGGTATTCTGCAGTAATTACGATGGACATTTCGCTCGCGCAACGCTGCAAGAGTTGATGTCAGCCGCCGGTTTTTCTGATCCCGATGACTTGAGTAAGGCCACCACTTCGTTCACCCAAAGTCTGCGACACATCACCGGTAATCATGACGCGTGGCTCTTGAACTGGCGCCCACAAGACTGGGAATGGAGCGAGAAGAAACAGCGCTACACCAAGGGTGAGTATTTCATTTCTGCCAAGGGTATCGAGCCGCTCAAGCAGGCATTCGGCGACTCCTAACCGCGAGTAGAGGAACGGCGATGCAGTGTATGGGTATCGTCGGCACCGGTGTGATCGGGGCTGGCTGGACGGTGCGTTGTTTGGCCCGGGGTCTCGATGTTTTAGCCTGGGATCCGGGGCTAAATGCCGAAGCCAAGTTGCGATCAGCGGTGGATACGGCGTGGCCAGCGCTTGCCAAGCTCGGGCCATTCCCAAATGCCGAGAAATCAAATCTCCGTTTTGTAAAGACGGTCGAGGACATTGCAAGGTCGGCTGACTTCATTCAGGAAAGTGCGCCCGAACGTGAAGACCTGAAGCGCGAGCTACACGCGCAGATCGATGCCGCCGCGCCGGCGAATACCATTATAGCGTCGAGCTCATCTGGTCTGTTACCCAGTCGTATCCAATCGGCCTGTACGCATCCTGAGCGTATTGTCATCGGACATCCGTTTAATCCCGTGTATCTGCTTCCCCTGGTGGAAGTTGTGGGCGGTGACAACACGTCTAACGATACGATCGAGCACGCGATGGCCACTTATACGGACCTTGGGATGCATGCTTTGCGTGTGCGCAAGGAGATCGAAGGCTATCTCTCCGATCGATTACAGGAAGCGCTATGGCGAGAGACGCTACACTTGGTTAACGAGGGCGTAGCGACAACCGAAGAGCTCGATGCCGCCATTGCCTATGGCCCGGGGCTGCGATGGGCGATCATGGGTACCTGCCTGACGTTTCACATGGCGGGTGGCGATGCCGGCATGCGCCACATGCTCGAGCAGTTCGGGCCAGCGCTAAAGTTGCCTTGGACTAAATTGAAAGCCCCTGAGCTGACCGAACAACTCATCGATCGCATGGTACTAGGGACTGAGAACCAAGCGGCGGGCCGAACGGTCAAGGAGCTGGAACAGCTACGCGACAATTGTTTGATCGCCATCATGCAGGCGTTACGACAATATGGGGTTGGTGCCGGTCAGACCCTAATCGACGATGAGATCCGACGAGGAAGCAAGCACTCTAAAGGGGGCGCCGATGTCGAATGAAGCCGATCATGAGAGCGCAGTAGTATTAATTCGATGTTGAACGGCTTGCGCAATAAGCGGGTTGTTGTTACCGCGGCTGCCAGTGGTATCGGCCGGGCAGTGGCGCAAGCCTTCATTGCCGCGCACGCACGAGTGCATGTGTGCGACATCTCTGCCGATGCCCTGAGCGAATTCCGCTCCAGGGAGCCAGGGTTGAGTGCTACCGTCGCCGACGTCTCCGACCTAACCGCGGTGGATCGGTTTTTCGATGAGGCGCTACGAGAACTTGGCGGGTTGGACGTACTTATCAATAATGCTGGCATTGCCGGCCCGACGGCACCGGTTGAGGATGTAACCCCAGAGGCGTGGAACCGTACAATGGCGGTGAATCTCACCGGGCAATTCTATTGCGTTCGTCGAGCAGTACCATTGCTGAAACAGGCGGGGGGTGGCTCGATTATCAACATCGCATCGACAGCCGGCATTATGGGTTACCCATTACGAACCCCGTATGCGACGTCGAAATGGGCAGTGGTGGGACTGACCAAGTCATTGGCGATGGAATTAGGGCCCTCTGGAATCCGTGTCAATGCAGTCTGTCCAGGTTCTATCGAAGGTGAACGTATGCAACAGGTGATCGCGGCAGAGGCGCAAGTACGCGGGACCGACCCCGTGAGTCTGCGCAAGAGTTACGAGAAACAGAATTCGCTGCGCACCTTCATCGCCCCAGAGGATATCGCCAACATGATCTTGTTTACCTGCTCCGATGCCGGCGCAAAGATCTCTGGACAGGCCCTGAGTGTCGACGGTAACACCGAAACCCTGAACAATTAGTGCAAGCGGCTATGCGTTTTGTTATCTCCTGTACGCTTATGTGTCCTCGCCTACGGTCTGCCAGCTCGCTGTAATGTCGGTTGCCGCTTTATCAGCGCGTAGGACCGAGAATCTTGGGCGCTTGTTTGCTCCCCGGCGAATCGCCATCATCGGCGGGCGCGACGCGGCGGTAGCGGTCAGTCAGTGCATCGACATTGGTTTTAGGGGCGACATCTGGCCTGTCAACCCTAGGCGAAAGGAGATGGCTGGGTTGCCATGTTTTTCATCAATCGCAGCGCTACCAGCCGCGCCCGATATCGCTTTCGTCGCGGTACGAAAGGAGGCCACGATCGAGGTCGTGCGCGAGTTAGCCCGGTGCGGTGCTGGCAGTTGCGTTTGTTACGCCGCCGGATTCGCTGAAACCGGCGATGAGGGCAGGCAACTGCAAGAACGATTAACAGCGGTGGCCGGTGACATGGCGTTAGTTGGGCCCAATTGTTATGGGGTCCTCAATTATGTTGACCGTGTGGCGCTTTGGCCATCGACGCATGGTGGTGAACCGGTTGAACGTGGCATCGCACTCGTATCACAAAGTGGCAACATCGCGATCAACCTGACGATGACCAGTCGTTCGATTCCTATCGCTCATGTGATTAGTGCCGGTAACCAAGCCATGCTAGAGATTGGCGATTACATTGTACCGTTAGTGGATGATCCGCGGGTCACGGCCATCGGCCTATATATGGAGGGATTGAATGACATCGAGGGCTTTAGCGTTGCCGCCGAATATGCCCTGCGGAAAGGCAAGCCGTTGGTCGCGATTAAGGTCGGTACTTCTGAAGTCGCGGCTCGCGTCACCATTTCCCACACCAGTTCACTCGCCGGCGCAGATACGTTCTATGACGCGTTGTTCGATCGCCTCGGCATAATACGGGCACACACCTTGACCGAGTTGATGGAGACGCTGAAGTTATTGTCTCTGTCAGGCCCACTCCAGGGTCGACGAATTGCGGCGCTGTCATGTTCCGGCGGCGAAGCTGCATTGACCGCCGATCTTGCGACAACACTAGGGCTTTCGATACCCGAACTGTCGCAGCACCAAACCGAGTCCTTACAAAAACAATTACCAGCATTTGCCAACGTTTCTAACCCACTGGATTACAACACCTCCATCTGGGGAGATGCGAAGGCGTTACAACGCTGTTTCGCGACCATGATGCAGGGAGATGTGGATGTGACGTTGGTGATCCTCGACTATCCACGCGTCGGCGCGCAAGAGTGGGATCCGACCATAGACGCTGTAATCGGGGCGCGTCGACAGACAAAATCGCGCGCCATGCTGGTCAGTACTTTTCCCGAGCTCTTGCCCGAGCAGATTAGAAAACGACTTATCGACGGCGGCATTGTACCGCTGCAGGGCTTAAGCGATGCATTGAAGGCGTTGGCAGCGGCGGCTTGGTATAACGATAAGCGCAACGCTGTGACAAGGCTTGTCGAGGGACGGCTGCGGGTACCGGCGTTACCGGGATTGACGAGTGCGCCGCAACTCATGGATGAGTGGCAGAGTAAACAGGCGCTAGCCGCCTGTGGCTTACGTATACCCGGCGGCCGGCTCGTATCGGCGGCAGAAGCGCCGAGGGCGGCCGCCGATATCGGGTTTCCGGTGGTGGTGAAGGCAGTCGGCTCCACGCTTGTGCATAAGACCGAAATGGGCGCGCTAGTGTTAAACGTTGCCAATGAAGCAGGTGTCGCTAGGGCGGTAGACCACATAGCTGCCGCGGTAAGCGGGGTCATAACGCATTTCCTGATCGAGCCCATGATTGTGGGAGCGGTGGCGGAATTGATTGTCGGCGTCGAGCGAGACGACCAGGTTGGGCTCGGGCTTGTCGTCGGCAGTGGTGGCGCGCTGGTGAATTTGGTGGAAGACAGTTGCACCTTGTTATTGCCGACCGATCGAGAGTCGGTCACCAGCGCGCTGGCTTCGCTGAAGGCCTGGCGCCTGTTAACCGGGTATCGAGGAGCCCCCCTCGGCGATTGCGATGCAGTGATCGACGCGGTCTTGATCGTCGCCGAATTTACGGAGCAGCATCGCGATCGCCTTACCGAGCTCGATGTGAATCCGTTGCTGGTGCTACCGCGCGGTCAAGGTGTAGTAGTAGCCGACGCCGCCATCTGTATGGCTGGTACTACAAGTGAGTGATCAGGAAAATAACGCAGTACCCCTGACGAAAGCGCCGGTCTTGTACCACACGCGGGTAAGGCCGGAGTGGGTGGATTATAACGGCCATATGAGTGAGGCGTACTATGTCTTGGTTTTTGGCCATACCACTGATGCGTTTCTCGACTTGATCGGCCTGGATGACATTTATCGCCGGCGCACGGACCATTCTCTCTATACGTTGGAAGCGCATATAAGTTACCTGCATGAAGTCGGGGAGGATCAAGCCTTGGCGATCAGTACCCAGATACTTGGCGCCGACGCTAAACGTGTGCGTCTATTTCACACCATGAAACACGCTGACGAGGGGCAGGTGTTGGCGACAGCCGAATTGATGTTGCTGCACGTTGATACCAGCCAAGCTCGCGCCGTCCCATTTGCGCCTGAAATACAGACCCAGCTGGCAAGCGTGGTCCAGGCTCATGCCGAGCTGTCGTGCCCGATGCAAGCCGGTCGGTCAATTGCCTTATAGATTATTTGCATAATTGTCACCACGCATGGCGACCGTTGCTAACGACAGCGTTACTCCTAAAGAGCACGCGCACCTAAAGGGCGTAGGCTTGGTGTTGCTGGCTGGTGTGTTTTGGAGCACGGCCGGAATTATTGTGCGTCTTATCGAATCGGCCAATGAATGGCAAATAGTTTTTTACCGCTCGCTGGCATTGGTGTTGACGTTACTCGTTGTACTTGTTGTCCGCAATGGTCGTACCACATTGTCGGCCTTTCGCACGGCTGGGGTTAATGCGATTGTCGGTGGTTTGTGTCTGGGATCAGGCTTTGCCTGTTGGATTTTCTCGCTCACCCATACCACCGTGGCTAATGCGCTGTTTTTGCTTTCTAGCGCGACATTCCTGACCGCCATATTGGCGCGTATCGTCATCGGCGAACGTGTCATGCGTGCGACCTGGTTAGCGATGACGGTGGCGTTGCTCGGTGTTGCGGTAATGGTGGCAGAGGGCATCGTTGTCGGCACATTGTTTGGCAACGTCATGGGGCTGACGGCGGCACTCGCGTTTTCCGGGTTTACGGTCGCGCTGCGTCGCGGTAAGGGCGTGGATATGCTACCAACCGTATGCCTAGCTGGTGTGTTCGCGTCGATCATCGCTGGCACTGTGATCCTCGCCACTGGCGTCGGGTTCGTTGTTTCGGCGTATGACTTATCTTTATGTGCCATGTTGGGGGTAGGACAAATTGGTTGTGGCCTTATCGTGTTCACCATCGGTTCACGCTATGTGCCAGCAGCGGAGCTGGCGTTGCTTTCCCTAACCGAGGTGGTGTTAGGCCCCGTATGGGTCTGGATGGGCGTTGGCGAAGTGCCCAGTCTATGGACATTCGTGGGCGGTGTAGTGGTGTTGGCGGCAGTGGCGGGGCGTGC
>JAOTYS010000499.1 GCA_029861795.1 Gammaproteobacteria bacterium
GGGCCAATTCATAGTCGTGATGCAGCCCGCCGAGTACTGATTTAGTAATCACGCGCAAATTCTCGCGAATACGATGACGCTCAGCGTGTGTCGATACCCGGATATTGTCTGGCCGATCCGGCAATCCTGGACCCAGTGCCGTATGAGGACGCGATTGGTTGTAATACGTTGACCAAGATTTCAGAATTCGCCTTAACTGGGATTCAGTAATTGGAATCATGTAGTCAAGGCACTCCCGCCGCATTGACCCGATTGCCCGTTCACAGATCGAATTGGCTTTTGGGCTGCGATAAGGTGTTTTCAGCACATGCATCCCGAAATTCTCAATCGAACGATCAAAGCCATTGGAGAAAATACGGTCACGATCATGAATGAGGTACCGGTACTGATGATCCGAAGGAATCGCTTCGCGGAATTGCTGCCGTGTCCACTCGGCCGTCGGATGCTGTGTCACATTGCAATGTACAAGCCGTCTCGATTTGTGCTCAATGACCACGAGTACATAGAGTAGACGGAACGTGGCAGTCACCACCACGCAGAAATCGCAAGCGACAATCGCGTGAGCATGATTCTGCAGAAACGTTTGCCAGCGCTGATCACCCCGTGGCCCTTGTTCAGGTCGCTTCGGCATGTACTTACGGACAGTTCGAGGAGAGACTTGTATACCCAATTTTAGCAACAGCTCGTTAGCGATGCGTTCCTCGCCCCAACAGACATTATCTAATGCCATCTCCCAGATCAGTTGCCTGAGTTCTAACGGAATACGGGGTCGACCGGGTCTTGATTTGTAGCGCCAGAATAGTCGGAATCCCAGTCTATGCCACCGAATCAATGTTCTTGGTTGAACAACAATGAGAGCGTCACGCCAATTGAAGCGCTTGGCGAGCCAAGCCATAGTGAAGCGAGTAGCAGGATCGGTAGGTTTCCGCGGGATATTGCGCTCCTGGTACAAGGCGAGCAGTTTTCGGAGAAACAGATTTTCAGCAGCTACCGTATCGTTTGGCTGAAGCAGCAGCCGCACATAGGTGCTAGCGTCGCACAGTAACCGAAAGAGGATCGATGCAACGGTGACCATGGAAAAGCATTATGCCACGGATCTCCTACAGTAGCGTTTTTGGTAGTGCTTCAGCGTGGACATGAATATTTGCGGAGCACAGTGCCCGATCCACCGACCGGTATTCCGGCGCCTTTACAATCTGAACGCCACGGGATCAGCGACCTCGGCCGCTTGATCGCAACGCCTGTGCTGGGCGGACTGCATCACAACTATGCTCTTGCATAGTTGCGATCGGTGTTATTTATTATTTGCGGACTACACCGGGTAAATCACCGTGACCAACATTGTTGGTAATTTGAGATACCGTATCCTTTTCACCAAGATCATAGTTAGCAAAACGCAAAAAATTATGGACTGTCCGATGTAAGCAAAAAAAGCACCCTCCTTCTCCAAATATGGGAAAACACTGTAGGCGAGTATTCTATTAACTAGGATAACAATCCCTGCTATAAGCAGAATCGCCAGTATATATATCTTTCTAGTCACGAAACATTAACGATTTAGAAAAGTGGACCGGCCGGGTCGCTGTTCTCGTCTTCTCGAAAGATAGTGCACATGTTCAGAGTACTTGAAATGGACTAGCGGGACTCGCCTCTGAATATATAAACGCCACTGGCAACGATAATGGCTGCGCCTAGGACCGTGTACCCATCCGGCAGGTGCTGAAATACCAGAAAGCCAAATAAGGTAGCAGTTAATATCTCGACGTAACCATAGGGGGCTAGCAGCGAGGCGGGTGCGAGTGCATAGGCCCAGATCCCGAGAGCGGCGCTCGCACCCGACACGAATCCGACTGTGAGTAACCCGACCCAGCCCATTGCATCGGGAGACACCCAGTACAGTGGGGCCGACAGTCCAAGGATCAAAACGCCAAACAACGCGCTGTAAAACATGAGCGTGGAGTGAGGTTCGATCGGCGCAACAATTCGGGTGCAGATCACATAAATCGAATAGAAGCTTGTAGCTAGCAACGGAAATACGACCTCCCAACCGAAATCGGAGAACCCGGGCCGAATTATGACCAGGGCGCCGAGGAAACCAACCACGCACGCTATCCATCGCCGCGCGCCCACCGTCTCTTTGAGAATTAGTGCGGACAACGCTGTGATGATGAGCGGGCCGACAAAGATAATGGCAACCACGTCCACGAGTTCGAGATGCTTGAGACCGGTGTAGAAAGTAATAGAGCTAATAAAGATGCATACCGATCGAATAGCCTGAAGGCCGGGGCGCCCGGTAGTCACAATGTTTCGAATTCTGGTGGTGCGCGCGATGAACGGGACAAGCAACATCATGACCAATCCCTGCACCAGAGACAGTTGCAGGATGGACACTTCGCGAGTCATCAGTTTTGCCACGGTGTCCGAGCAGGAGATTAAGACAGCGGAACCTAGCATCAGGACGATGCCGAGCCCGGGGCGGTCGTTGGTCATTGAGAAAACCAAAGAGGGGTCGGAGCCGTAGGTTCTTTGGTCACAGATGAACCTCGATTTCAGATAACTCCCCGCGTAATATCCATAAACTCGAACGACTTTTTCATGCGGCCAACCGATAGTAATAGTTCAGCATTCCGCCGAGGCGTTCTCGTCGATTGATAGGGCCCTCTCGTTCTCGGATGTCGGCAACCGGCGCACTAACTAATTGATTATCTATTCCCTGATGGTTTCTCTCGCCATGATAATGCGCGACATACTCGTTGATCGCGCGACGAAGTGATCCGACTCCGATTGGAATGACCCGGTCGAGACATTCCCCTTTGATCGAACGCACAAACCGCTCCGCGTACGGACTGCAATTTGGAGAACGTGGGGGATAGGTAACGGGCTCGATACCCTCTCGTCTCAAGAATACCTTGAAATGTTTCGTAAACTTGGTGTCACGATCCATGATCAGAAACCGGACGTCTTTCAGCGCCCCATCGAGTTCGTCAGTAAGCTGTCGCGCTACTTGGATAATGAAGGCGCTGTTTGGGCTGGTTGTGATGCCAGCGACGTGGACTCGACGCGTCGCCAAATGGATCGTGAAGAGCACATAATAGGTGACCAACCCGCGCATCGTCCAGACTTCCACTGTGAAAAAAATCGGTCGCCGCCAGCAGTTCCCAGTGGGATCTTAAGAAGGTGCTCCAAGTGGTGTACCTTCGCCGTTCGGGTGCTGGGTCAATTCCATGGCGCTTCAATACATTGGCGACGCTCGTCGAGGAGATGACGTACCCGAGATTGGCAAGTGCCCCTTGAATACGAACATATCCCCAGTCCTGGTTTTCTCTCGCCATTCGAACGATTAGCGTCTCCATCTCCTCATTGATTGGGGGTCGCCCGGGTCCCTTATGAGGATAGGTCCATTTCTGGGCTACCAGCGTACGATGCCATCGCAACAGCGTGTCCGGTGTTACCAAGGTCGCAATCTCCTCGAGACAAGCTCGGCCTAGCTTTTTGGCTCGTACAGCGAGTCGGCGACGTTGGCCGTCGGTAAGTTGAAGGCGATGGCCCTTGAGCTGCGTGCTCAAGATTCGGTTCTCTGTTAACAAATAA
>JAOTYS010000500.1 GCA_029861795.1 Gammaproteobacteria bacterium
GTTGGGCGCTTCAACACTGCACATCTCTCGTCCTTCGTGTTCTTCACTAGCAGAAGAGGGAGATCGCTTCCGAAGAATGCTACGTGTCCGCTTTCGCCGCGGCGGCCGCCATCACAGCATATTGTCGCCAACGTAGGGATTCGTGCGGCGTTCCTCGCCGAAGGTCGACAACGGTCCGTGCCCCGGTACGAAGGTAACATCGTTGCCGAGGGGCCAAAGCCGTTCGCGTATGGACTGCAGCAGCGCATCGTGGTCTCCCCGTTCGAAGTCGGTTCGACCGATAGAGCCCTTGAACAGGACGTCACCCACAAAGGCGACGCGGATACCGGGGTCAAAATAGACTACGTGACCCGGCGTATGCCCTGGACAGTGGAATACATCCAGAGTGATCTGATCGAGCGTCACCTGATCGCCCTGCTCCAGCCAGCGGTCCGGTGAAAACGCACGGGTCGGCGGAAAGCCGGAAGCAATGGTCTCGCTGGGTAGTTTGTCAATCCAGAAGCTGTCTTCCCTATGTGGTCCTTCTACGGGTATCTGCAGCCTGCGTCGTAGTTTGTCGGTGCCGGCCGCATGGTCCAGGTGCCCATGTGTGAGCAGAATCTTGACAATTTCTACATTCTGCGCCGCGGCGTTCGCGAGAACAATGTCCAAGTCGCCCCCGGGGTCAATCACGGCCGCCTTCATGGTGGCTTCGCACCATATCAGCGAACAATTCTGCCGGTACTTCGTAACGGGGATGACCATTACTTTCATGTGCGCAAGTTTAGCCGGGGACTGTCACGGAATTCCAATTGGTCGAGTCACACGTGCACCGCTGACAACTTTTCGCGGAGAAAAAAAGAAAAGGGGGCAACAGAAAAAAAGGATCACATCCAGGCAGAAATTGACCCAATATAGCTATTCCGTCCTGCTTTCAGCGATGCTAGATGCAGCCAGCAGCTACCTGCTGGTGAGAGCGGGACATGCACCCGCAGATTACGAATAATCGACCCAAACATGCGATGTTTCCTGCTTTGGTTTCGAGTCCGCAACTGCTCCCTGCGTTGGTCTACCTCCTGCGTCCATGCAGTCGTTCGCGGGAACGACACTAATCGGCTTTTGAGGGAGTTTTTCAACAGTATTGACTCTTCGCTGTCGTTGCATGAAGTGTTAGCTTGGAATCCTACTAATCGAATGGGGAATGAACTTTTCCAACCACGCACATTGCATGACAGGCGAAACAGAGTTCGATTTTGAAAGCGGTCGTCAACACACGCTACGGATCGCCGGACGTCTTGGAGATCCGACAGGTGCCCAAGCCAAAACCGAAGGCTGGCGAGGTTTTGGTCAGGGTTCATGCAACGGCCAACCAAAACTATCGACCAGTAGATTCCGACTCTAGTTATGATTGGCGTCCATAGAGGATACCCATGAAAGCGATTGTATTTACACAATATGGACCACCGGATGGTCTTAAACTAAGAGAGGTTCCACTACCTGCGCCTAAGGACGATGAGTTACTGATACGTGTTCACGCGTCATCTATCAATTCGTGGGACTGGGAGTTCCTGAACGGTATACCGTTCATTAACCGCCTCATGTTCGGACTCCTAAAGCCAAAGCCAGGGAAGCAGATACTCGGCGCTGACATAGCGGGGACCGTAGAGGTAGTCGGCAGGCACGTAACGCGATTCCAGGCAGGCGATTAGGTGTTTGGGGATCTCTGGGATAACTGGGGTGGTTTTGCGGAATATGCCTGTGCGAATGAAACTGCCCTGGAACCGAAGCCTGCAAATTCCACGTTTGAGGAAGCAGCCGCCGTACCTCAAGCAGGTGTCTTGGCCCTGCAAGGACTTCGCAAAGCCGGACAAATTCAGCCGGGAGAGAAGGTGTTGATTAATGGAGCCGGTGGCGGTGTGGGTACATTTGCAGTTCAGCTTGCCAAGCTCTCAGGGACGGAAGTAACGGGCGTAGATGCCTCACATAAGTTGGATGTCGTTCGCTCGGTTGGCGCAGACCACGTTATCGATTATGCCCAAGAAGATTTCACGAAATCCGGAGAACGTTACGACCTGATCCTTGATTGTCAGAATTTTCGGTCCATGTTCGATAATAAGCGCGCGCTAAGACCCGGGGGAACCTATGCCATGGTCGGCGGTTCTGTGCCACGAGTCTACCAACTCTGGTTCCTGAGCCTTATTGCGTCGCTCACCGGCGAGGACAGGAAACTTCGTTTGGTGGCGGAGGGACCAAACAAAGGTCTGTCAGATCTGAAGGAGCTTATCGAAGCCGGTAAACTGGTTCCTATTATTGATAGAAGTTACCAATTGAGTGAGGTGTCTGAAGCGTTGCGTTACTTCGGAGAAGGACGACACAAAGGAAAAATCGTAATCCTCATGGAAAGCTAGATGGCCGCTTCTGGCCCTGAGTCAACTTGACAGAGTGCCTCAGGGCCAGAAGCGGCCCCTCGTCGCGTTTGTTAGGCGAATATTGCACTTCAAAGCTTAATTCGGGCGTCACTGCTTTATTTCATCGCAGGGCATTTCGGGTCCGCCACGGTCTCTATAACAGGTTCGCGCACTGGCCCAACCAAAGCAAACTGTGCGTATTGGTCCGTCGGCCGCTGTTTTGTCGAAGTCAACCCGCTCGATCCCATAGCATGTGCAATCCCGATACCAACCACCCATGGCACCACCGCTGACGCATTCGTGGTAGAACAATAACCAAGCGACTGCGCCTGCGAACGGTAGGCTCAGTGCCAAAATCAACGGTCGAGTAAGGTACGCTTTTATAACCGTGTCATCCTCGTGCCGCCTAACAGTTAGATAAACGAGACCTCACATCTCGTTATCAGTTTTTGTGCGTAAATTACCCCGTCGGATCGATTTCGATGACATTACCTGACTTCTTAACTTTTTGTTTTGATTCTTTTGCTTTCTCTAGTAAATGAGGAGACACGTTCCATTTTTGGCCGTCCTCTGTAATAACTGTGACCGTTTTTTATTGTACTTGACCAAGACGCCGGTAACATCACCACGCCCGGATCGTGAGAATGAAACTCTTTCACCAACACTAAATTCCATCATTTCAGCGTGAGCTCTCATTGACTCTAGAAATTTGAGCCTTTCTACAATTCTATGATTTAGGTCAATTAGCTCTTTTTCTGTCAATTTGTCGATATTAATTTTCACTTTCATCTTTCTCGATACTTGATGATCTTTTTCGCATAACGCTCACAATGAGCCGCGCTTGACGGCGCCCGAACGGAGCGACAGTGGAGGAAGGAAGCGGTTCAAGCATCGGACTCGATGTGCTTGTTAGGCATCTAGTGGCTCGGTGATTTCCTTTGATATGTTATCGACAACAACCACTGTATCCAGAAACTGGATGGTCGGCTCGCTTCCGTAGACCTCATGTGAGACATGCTCATCCTTCTGCACAAGCGCCGTCGATCCAACTACATCCGCATGCAGAATGACTGTAAGTTTACTGTGACCTCAACTGATCGACGCAACATTCTAATCTTTTATTAAAGAGAAGGAGTGTTGCAGATGAGATACAGAACGAGGATATATTACTCAGATACTCAGAAGGCCTTGATGT
>JAOTYS010000501.1 GCA_029861795.1 Gammaproteobacteria bacterium
AATTAGCGCCCAACTCTAAGCAATCTTTTTTGTTATTATTTAATATGTTATGAGTTTGTTATAGAAATAACATTATATGGTTAGCAGGTGTGCTCTTGTTTGTGGTAAACCGTAGTGCAACAATGCCCTAACAGTGTGACTTTTAGGGTGCAACAATGCCCCGCAAACAAAGAGACGTCGAAAAGCTCGTCCAAGAAGCACTGGCGATGGAGGTTGAGGAGGCGCATCGAGCTGGAGTTTCCGGCTACATGGCGCGCGTGTTGCTTCAGTCCACCATTCCCCATAGCCGAATCAACGGTACGCACTTTAGACGCACCAACGGCTTGGTCACCGTGTCCATCGCCGATGTGTCGGGGGTAGGTCTCCCATATGGTAGCTACCCTCGCCTGCTATTGGCCTGGATCGCCACCGAAGCGGTCAAGACTGGAGATCCCTTACTCGAGTTTGGGCCCACTCTATCTGGATTCATGGCAGAGCTAGGCTTACTGTCCACCGGTGGCCGCTGGGGCACCATACACCGACTGAAAGAACAGATGGTGCGGTTATTCTCCGCATCAATATCGTGCCGTTACGCCGGTGAGGACGCAGATCTCGGGGCTCAACTCTTGGTGGCAAAAGACTACAAGCTCTGGTGGGATCCGAAACGCCCTGATCAAGCTGCGCTGTGGGGCTCTACAGTGCGCCTATCAACCGACCTTTTTGAAGAACTCATCAAGCATCCAACTCTGGTTCCGATGCGTGCACTGAAAGTGCTGAAGCAATCTCCTCTGTCTTTGGATATTTGTGTCTGGCTAACCTATCGCTACAGCTATCTTACCCGAGAGATACACATCCCGTGGCAAATGCTACAACTGCAATTTGGTGCGGGGTATCCAAACACCCCAGATGGACTCCGGGACTTTAAGAAACGTTTTCGTCAAGCGGCTGAACGAGTCAAAGCAGTTTTCCCCACGGCTCGGTTTGAGGCCGGTCGTAGCGTCTTTACATTGCAACCGAGCTCCTCCCCGATCCACCACGCTGCCTAAGGGCAGAATTGAAAGCTGTCTGACACTTTCTTTATTTTTCAGTGCCTTATGTACGCATAAATTGTCCCGTATTTGCACTCCATCATAAGTCCTTACAGATCCGCAACGCATCATAAATTGCAGCGTGGATGTTTCGGCTGGCCCACGCGTCACCAATGCGAAACAAGCTGAATTGCCCCCTGGGGTTGGTTATCAATCTTTGCGCTCTGCCAGCGGTCAACGCGTCCAGATCTACCTCGCCCAGATTCCGAGATTGGGGCTTGAGTTCGAAGTAGAGCTCATCGACCGGCAGTGTGCCATGATCTCCAACGATCTGATCGACTACTCTGTCCTCCGTTTCCCCACTGTACATATTGGCAAGGGTAACCACTAAATGATTTCCTTTTGGCGACACTGCGATCAGTTTAGTATCTGGTCGAATGGTGACACCATGTTTATATAGCTCGTTCATGTACGCACCGATGTTGGTCTCAGCAAGTTCGGTGCATAAAGCTCGATCCGGGGTCACCACCTCCACACTAGCACCCCCTCGGGCTAAGAACTCGGCGCATGAGGGGCCTGGGTGTGAACCATTTTCATCGTAGAGCAGCACCTGCTCACCGGGCGCAACGGCTCCGTCTAAAATCTCCCAGGTCGATTGTGCAAACTCTTCTCCGTCAAACCAGCCTTTATTGGCACTCCCACCAGTCGCGATCACCACGATATCGGGCTGCTCGTCGTACACGTGCCTTGCTGTAGCTTCGGTATTTAAGCGAACATCAACCGCCAAAGTTTGCAACTGATGATCAAACCATTCGCGGATGCCCCGTAGCGGCTCGCGCCAACCCTTTGCGGCGATGTTTATTTGCCCGCCAATGCGATCCGCCTTCTCGAACAACACCACTTGATGACCGCGACTCGCCAACACACGCGCCGCCTCCAACCCGGCTGGACCGGCACCCACAACGACCGTGCGCTGCTTCTGTGGTGACTGCGCGATGACATGCGGCATGGTCTGCTCCCTGCCTGCAGCAGCGTTGTAGATGCACAGCGCATCCTGTCCACTGATAATTCGATCCACACAATACCCTGCCCCCACACACGGGCGGATATCGCGCTCCATTTGATGTTTCACCTTGTTCACGAAATGCGGGTCTGCAATGAGGGCGCGAGTCATCCCCACCATGTCCACGTGCCCTTGTTCCACTGCGCGCACCGCAGTATCTGCGTCGGTGATGCGCGTGGCGTGAAAGATCGGGATGTTTGTTCTTGCTTTTATGCCACTCGCTAGGTATAGGAAAGGTGCCTCAGGCAGCCACATGGTAGGCCAGATGGTTGCGCTGGATTTGTAGTCGGTGGCTTGCGCGCCGACCACACTGATAAAGTCCACCATACCGGACTGTGAATGAATCTGCGCAATAGCAAGGCAGTCTTCTTGCGTAAGACCACCGTCCAGCATCTCATCACCAGGCATGCGAATCCCGACGATATAGTCCTCACCCACAACTCGACGAATTTCCTCGAGCACTTCCAAACCAAAGCGCATGCGATTAGCCAGGCTGCCGCCGTATTGATCATCGCGATAATTGATTGCGGGCGACCAGAATTGCTCGATTAGCGTTCCTGCCTGGCATGAAATCTCCACACCATCAAGGCCACCCTCCCGCGCCCGACGCACGGCTTGCGCAAAATCTCGCTTTATGCGCTGGATGTCATGGTGCTCCATCTCCACCGGAAAAGAACGATGAATCAACTCGCGTCTGCATGATGCAGAGAACGCCGGCAACCAATTAGCGCCATCCCAACGCTCGCGCCTACCGCCGTGGGTGAGTTGAATCATGCAGGCGGCACCGTGCTCATGAATGCTGTTGGCCATGGCCTGATACTGTGGGATGACTTCGTCCACAGCACCATTGATCTGGCCATAGTGAAACGAATTCTCCGCCGACACCGCAGTGGCACCGCCAAACTGGGTAAGCCCTACCCCACCCTTGGCCTTCTCGGCCTGATACAGGCGATAGCGCTCTGTGATATTTCCGCCCGCTGAGTAGCCAGTGGCGTGACTGGTGCTCAAGATGCGGTTACGAACGGTGAGATGTTTTATCGTTAGTGGCGTAAACAATGCCTGGTAATTTGCCACTTCTTATCTCCCGCCGTTCGGTATGGACTCGATAAACCTCAGCTTCGCATGCGAAGCCCCTTCGGATCGAATAATGGCTCAGCGATCAGCTCCGCGGGACGCATGTCGCCCAGTATCTCTACATCGAATAGACTACCAAGTTCGGCCAGATTAGTCGGCACATAAGCAAGTGCAACACTTTTTTCTGAATGGTGTGCGTATCCGCCTGACGTCACCGTGCCCACTACCTCGCCATTGCCAAATACTGGTTCGTCGGCATACGCATCTACACCGTCAGCATCGACTACTAATGTCACTAATCTCCGGCTGGCGCCCCGCTCTTTTTCCATTAGTACCGCATCGCGGCCGATAAAATCGTTTTTTCTAAGGTCCACAAAGTGCTCAAGGCGGGCTTCCAGCGGCGTATAGTCAGGGGTGAACTCTCGGGTC
>JAOTYS010000502.1 GCA_029861795.1 Gammaproteobacteria bacterium
ACGCTCCACAACGTATCACCGGTCTTAGTGGGCCCATACACGTCGCCTTGAACGGGTTCAATGCTGCTCTGCGCGGCGTCGCTCTGTTCGGTAGCCTTAGGCAATAGCGGATCTGGTTCGGCGGTGGTGAGCGCAGGCTCGGGGGTGACTGCTTCCGCCACTGAGGGCGTCTCCACCACCGGCTCAGGCGTGGCGACTGACTGCTCTACCTCGGGCGCGGCCGGCGTTCCGGCGGCGTACAAAGGCGGATCCAGCAATGTGGTGTATTCGCGTACAAGCTTTCCGCTGGGCCACTCCACAGAAATCAGGAAATGCAAAAATGGCTCTTTCATGGGCTGCTCGGAGCTAAGCCGCACCACGACGCTGCCGCCGGGCTGCTCGATCACCTCGAACGCAATCTGATTAAGGTGTGTCTCCCGCTGGACACCAGCCCGGCCAAATTCTTCGGCCGATCCCAATGTGACCACCAGAGCCTCTAAATCGCCCGGGCTCACTGAACGCAGTTCAATCTCTGCATCGAATGGTTCGTCCAATGCAGAGTTAACTTTGATCTTGCCAAGCCCAAGGCCATAAGCCACTAAAGGAAGGCCAGCCAGTAGGAGACAAATTACGGTTTTTATTAAGGTATTCAACTTTATACCAGTAGCCACGCGATCAATCCCCTCGTTGGAGGTGAGCAACTCAAAAATGCTTTTCTTTTCGATAGTTAGGGTACACTATTCTGAATGCCCCTTACAAACGCTAAATAACTCTTAGCCTATAAGTGTTCTTTTAGCAAACTTTCCGCAATCTGCACGCTATTTAATGCTGCACCCTTGCGCACGTTATCACTTACCACCCACAAGTCGAGCCCTTTGTCATGGGACAGGTCATCACGAATTCGACCCACATAGACGTGATCGTTATGGGCGGCCTCTGTCGCTGCCGTAGGATAGCCGCCTGGAGCGCATTCATCCACTACCACAACGCCTGGTGCGTGGCGTAACAACTCCCTCGCCTCATTGGCAGATATCTTCGATCTGGTCTCGATGTGTATCGCTTCCGAATGCCCGTAGAAAACCGGCACTCGAACCGCTGTAGGATTGATCCGAACAGTATCGTCTTCGAGTATCTTTTGGGTCTCCCAGATAATCTTCATCTCCTCCTTTGTATAGCCGTTATCCTGGAAAACGTCGATATGTGGGACTGCGTTAAAGGCGATCTGCTTTGCATGAACGCCTGCTACCGGCTCTTTGCCGTTCAATAAGGCTGCAGTCTGACCGGCAAGCTCTTCAATGGCTTTACTGCCTGCCCCGGATACAGCTTGGTAGGTACAGACATTGATGCGATCAATTCCCGCACAGTCGTATATTGGTTTAAGTGCGACCACCATTTGAATGGTTGAGCAGTTTGGATTAGCGACAATAAAGCGGTTGGTATAACGAGACAGCGCGTTCGCGTTTACCTCCGGCACTACCAGAGGTATCTCATCCTGATAGCGAAAGTAGGAGGAATTGTCGATGACGATGCAGCCTTGCTGGGCCGCTTTCGGGGCGTACTCAGCGGACACGGTGGTGCCTGCGGAAAACAATGCAAACTGAGCCCGAGCAAAATCAAACTCCGCGAGATTTTGTACAACGAGTTCATCATCTTTAAAAGGGACGCGGGTGCCGACGGAACGACTGCTCGCGAGTGCATAAACCTCCTTAACCGGGAACTCTCTCTCTGCGAGGATAGACAACATAGCCTCCCCGACCGCGCCGGTTGCCCCCACCACTGCGACACTGACTTCTTTGTTCATAAAGCTATTTCATTACCTCACATCGATCAGCTTGTCAGGTTACGCATCGCCGCGACCACTGCATCACCCATTTCGCAAGTGCCAACCTTGGTCCCCTCCCCTGCGAAGATATCTTCGGTACGTAGTCCCTGATCCAATACCGACGATACTGCGGTCTCAATGTCATTTGCGGCGCCCGCACAACCAAGGGAAAAACGCATCATCATTGCCACCGATAATAGCGTGGCAAGCGGATTCGCAAGGTTCTGACTTGCAATATCCGGTGCAGAACCGTGGATAGGCTCATACATCCCACGTCCCTGGGCATCCAACGAGGCGGAGGGTAACATGCCGATCGATCCCGTCAACATTGCTGCTGCATCCGACAATATGTCACCGAACATATTTGTCGTCACGATCACATCAAACTGCTTGGGGAATCGCACCAATTGCATCGCCGCATTGTCGACATAAAGATGTGTGAGCTCCACATTGGGATACTCGCGGCCAACCTCTGTCACGATCTCGCGCCAAAACTCGGTGCATTCCAATACATTCGCCTTATCAACCGAACACAAACGGCCCGAGCGTTGTTGCGCTACTTTGAAGGCAGAATGTGCAATTCGTCTTATCTCAGACTCGCGATAAACCAAGGTATTAATTCCGCGTCGCTCGCCGTCGGCCGTTGTGTCCACGCCCCGAGGTTCTCCAAAATAGATCCCACCGGTCAATTCCCGCACAATCATGAGGTCTAAACCTGATACCACTTCTGGTTTCAGGGTAGAGGCATCCGCCAATTGAGAATAGAGTATCGCCGGTCTTAGATTCGCAAATAGATCTAAGGACGAGCGCAAACCGAGCAGTCCGGTCTCAGGTTTGGCCTTGCGCGGGAGCGACTCCCACTTGGGGCCACCCACCGCACCGAGCAAGATCGCATCAGCCGACTTTGCCAGCTTCAGTGTTTCCTCGGGCAGAGGAGTGTTATGCGCATCGTAGGCAGCGCCACCCAACTCACCCCACTCTAGCTCAAGCTCCAGCCCGAAATCAGTTTGTAGACAGTGCAATACCTTGACTGCCTCAGCGACAACTTCCGGACCGATGCCGTCACCTGGCAAAATGGCAATTTTCCCTTGCATAGATGTCTAAGTTTAGATCTAGCTAAGCAACCTGTTCGTGGGTAGGTACACGTTTACACCCCTGCGAGCGTTATCAAAAGTTCAGGCCGTCAGTTCCTTCAACTGAAGAGCCAAGGAGAACTGTTCCGACGAGCGGTCTCATAGCCCCTAATCTTATCGGCGTGCTCCAATGTCAATGCGATGTCATCTAATCCATTCAGCAAACAATGTTTCTTAAAGGCGTCGATGTCGAAAGACCAGGTCGTGCCACTTGGTGTCGCTACAGTTTGGGCTTCCAAATCGACGTCCAAGCGGTATCCTGGTGTCGCGGCGGTCTCGGCAAAGAGCTGATTCACCGCCTCACTCGACAATACAATCGGGACCAGACCATTCTTAAAACAATTGTTATAAAATATATCGGCAAAGCTAGGCGCGATGATCACTCGGATACCATAGTCCAACAGCGCCCAGGCAGCGTGCTCTCTCGATGAACCACAACCGAAGTTGATCTGCCCCAACAGTATCTCAGCGTTTTGGTAGCGTTCCTGGTTGATCACGAACTCCGGATTGGGACGACGCTTACTATGATCCTGACCCGGTTCCCCGGGATCGAGGTAACGCCAATCATCGAACAGATTCGGACCAAACCCGCTGCGTTTGATCGACTTCAAGTATTGCTTGGGGATAATGAC
>JAOTYS010000503.1 GCA_029861795.1 Gammaproteobacteria bacterium
TACCGTACTGGAAGTCGTCATGATGGGTAGAAGCCCGCACATGGGTCTATTCAAGTCACCGACCCGGCATGACGAGGCGATCGCAGACTCCATGTTGGATCAGCTAAACATCAGCCATTTGCGCGATGAAATATATACCAGGGTGAGCGGCGGAGAACGCCAATTGACGCTGATTGCGCGAGCACTAGCCCAAGAGCCAAGAATTTTGATCATGGATGAGCCGACAGCCAACTTGGACTTCGGGAATCAAATAAAAGTGTTGGCTCGAATCAAGAATCTGTCGAGACAAGGCATATCGATCGCCCTTTCAACTCACGACCCGGACCACGCGTTCCAATGTGCGGATAGAGTCGCCATGCTTAAGGGCGGAAGGATTATGGCTGTGGGTACACCGACAGAAATTTTGACCAGTACAAACTTGTACGCTCTTTACGATATTCAAGTGGAGGTGTTAGAAGTTCAAATCCCCAACATAAATCAAAAACGACAAATCTGTCTTCCCCTAAGTTGACAACCATGAATTAATCCAGTCTCGGCTTCTTGAGATCCAAACTATCTTGCACGTATAGACTTAGCTCATTCTTGACATGGAGATACTCTTCATGAATATCTGAGAGTAATCCAGGGGCTTGCTCGTAAATGCTAGATACACTGAGTTCATATAGCTCTTTATTAAGTTCAAACAACGTGGTTGCGCCAATACTCGCGGCACTTCCCTTGAACGCGTGTACAATCTCTCGCATTCGTTGATACTCTCCCCGCTCATACGCTTTACGCATATCTGATATGAGTGCACCCCCGTCCTTAATAAATGTATTTACGAGCTCTTTGATGAACCCTTGATCAGAACTTAGCGCTTTTAGTTCAGCCAGCTTAGTACGATCAGCAGTAGTTTTCTCCTTCCGCTCTCGCGGCCCATCGGATGTATCGACCACAACCGCCGGGGGGACAATTGGTTTTGAAATCGGGCGCTTCTGGACTACCCGTCGCACTGTTTCGGATAATTGTCCTGCCTGAATCGGTTTTGTTAGATACGCATCCGCACCGGCCTCTTGGCATTCAACCATGGCACCGGTCGTCGCATTAGCCGTTAGAACTATAAACGGCATATACCGCCCTTCTCCAGCCGCGGCGAACCGGTGCATCTTTATAGTGTCAATCCCCCCCATAACCGGCATATGCATGTCGACAATACCTACATCGAACTCGCGCTCCTCTAAAATTTCAAGGGCCTGCTCGCCATTTTCGACTAAATAGACCTTATGTCCCTCTCGTTCTAATATTTTACTTACAACCTTACGGTTTACGGGATTATCCTCTGCGACCAATACACTCAATCTTTTCTCTGCTTGAGGTTTAGGGTAATAATCGATGAGCCGGGCTACTTGACCCTCCAGCGGTCCCACATCATGCAGTGCGTTGAACAATAGGGTCTTGTCCACGGGCGATTCCAGAATCGCGGAATACCCCGCACCCATCAAATTGTGCCTGTATGATGAGCCAAAGGATTGACCTATAATTATAAGAGAAGGAGGTTGGATCACTTCTTCTTCGAGCAAATCGTACGCGAATTGTATCGGATCCAGATCGGGGACTGGATAGTCAAACACCACGGACCGGAACGGTTCGGTGCGCTGACTTGCGTCGCGCAACTTCACAATTGCTTCTTGCGGCGTTCTTACCGTCTCTGTTTCACCAACCCAACCAGATATCATTCGCCCAATCGAGCGTCGGTCGTTGTTTTCCGCGCTTAGAATAAGCACCTTTGGATTCACGGGACTGCCTTTCCCCACGTCCGTTTGTGATGCTGCAGTCGCAAACTTGAGGGCGAACCAGAACCTACTTCCTTGTCCAGGCGCGCTCTGAACTTTAATCGTACCCCCCATAAGCTCGACTAGTTGCTTGCTAATCGCTGTGCCTAGACCCGTCCCGCCATATCGACGTGTCGTTGATTCGTCCGCCTGCGTAAACGTCTCAAATATCTTCTCCTGCACTTCAGATGATATTCCGATTCCCGTATCAATTACCTCAAATCTGACCGTTACCTCATGCTTCTGTGCATCAAGCTTGGTGAGCCGTATTTCGACACCCCCCTCTTCAGTAAACTTAATCGCGTTCCCTATAAGGTTGATCATTACCTGACGCAAATGTTGTGGGTCGCCCCGCACCACCCTCGGCACATCAGGCGAAACATCAATCTTTATGTATAGATCTTTCGCGGTTCCCTGGGGTCGAAGCATCTTCACCGTACTCCCCACAAGCATCGGCAAATCGAAGTCAATCTCCTCAAGTTCGATCTTGCCAACCTCGATCTTAGATATATCCAGAATATCTTCGACCAAAGACAACAATGCATGGGCCGATGCCTGAATAGTTTGCACGAAATCTCTTTGTTCTCGATTTAGTCTCGTATCTACCAACAAACCCGTCATACCGATAACACCATTCAACGGCGTCCTAATTTCGTGACTCATGTTGGCAAGAAATGTCGTTTTTGCCTGGCTCGCTAACTCCGCATGACGCAAGGCCTGGTTCAGGCGCTTGATTAAACGCGCGACGAACAACGGGACGACAATTAAACCAAGAAGAATTCCAGCAGCGAAGTTCGGATGCTGACTCCAATATTCACTGAACAGGAAGACCAGACCAAACTCAAGAATACTCACCATCATTGCCGCGTAAAGATAAAGAACCCCCCATCTAAAACCATTTCCCACTATGACCCAGTAATAAACGAAAAATAGTGGGACCCCATACGAGCCCGCACCATACAAGATATACGATATAAAGGAGAGATCGATGACCATACCGAGAACCCGGCGGGATGTAGAAGGAGTCGGATTGATCAATAAGGCGGCAAAAAGACCAATGGCCAAAAGGGTATAGGTTTCCGACGTATAGTGGGCCAGGTAACCTCCCGACTCGATGACATACCCCCCGATCCACCACAAGTAAGTAATAACCATAGAGGCGGTAACAAGTCTTAGAAGACCTTGCTCCACATCTGTGTCAGGACAATCTTTCAACCGACTCTTAATAAAGTGCCACATTGAATTTCTATTGATTCGTTTTTGTACAGCACGAAGCTGTACCTGACAAAATGCAGACGAACTTACCATTCCTCATGTTAGAGCATAAGCCACATTAGTTCGAACAGGCGACCTGTAAATTCTCTCTATTCAAACCGTACCATAACGATAGCTGCATTATGACCCCCAAAGGCAAAAGACTCCGTCAGAGCTGCATTAATCTCAAATTGCGCCCTCCTTGTAACAAAATTGAGATCTACAATTGGTTTGCTGAGATTTCTCGAAACATGTGTAGTTTGCGAATCGAGGCTAAGTGCCGTCACAATGACTTCCAAAGCACCGCTTGCGCCAATCGTGTGCCCTAATAGGGATTTCGTTGAATTGATAAGTGGTTTATTGCCAAAACAACGCAGCAAAACTGAAGCTTCTGTTACGTCATTATTTTTCGTTCCGGTTCCGTGAGTATTAATATACTGAATGTCATCCACTGCCAATCGAGCTTCAGCTAATGCCATTCGTATCATCCGCTCAATTT
>JAOTYS010000083.1 GCA_029861795.1 Gammaproteobacteria bacterium
TGAGGCAGGATGACGAGGTCAAAGTATCGAGCATGCGTATTGACAGTGGTTAGCAGGTCGCCTTCGTCAGTTCGCCATTCGGCCGAGATTTCATACTTCTTAGTGACATCCGTGAAGATCTTTTCTACTTTTGCAGCGTTATCTTGGGCAATCTCTTGTTGTTGTTGCAATATCTCCATGGGTATCTGCGCTTCCGCATAGACCGGGATATAGGGTGGTGTGATCACAAATAGGCCCGTCAAGTACGCACCGTGTGTTTGCGCTACTCTGGCTCCTACCTCAAAACGCGCGCCCACCTCGCTACTATTATCCGCATATACAAGTAAATCCTTAATACCCATATTCTTCCCCTTTGGCCTGTTGGTTTTAATAAGTATTTCTCAATTGGGTGGCTGGTTTATTGATCCAGATCATTTGCCCCTCGTTCAGACCTAGGGGGCAGGACAGACGTCGCCCGCCCCGATTTTGTACATCCTGACCGGGAACTTCGAAGAATTGATTAAGATCAATACGTTCCGACCACAGAACCAACAGTATTGAGCAGTCGTTGGGGAGCTAGACGGCTTCGGATTAGTGCAGGCACAGATAGGAGAGAAACGATGAAGGTAGCTGAGGTATGTAGACGTGATCCGATCGTCATCGATCGCTTTCGCTCTATTCAGCAGGCAGCCGAGATTATGCGTATGCAGCGTGTGGAGCACCTGGTGGTCGTGGATGACGTCAGCGGGAAAGTTCCCATAGGCATTGTCACGGACGGAGATCTGGTTATAGAGATCATGGCAGATAAAGTGAACCCCGAGGCAGTCACAGTGGGAGACGTTATGGGGCTTGATCTACATACGGTATCGGAGGATCAGGAAATCGAGAGCGCCTTGAGACTAATGCGTGAGAAGGGAGTTCATCATTTACCGGTGGTTGACTTAAAAGGGCAGTTGAGTGGGATGTTGTTCGCACGTGATCTTATGGATCGTCTTATAGATGAAAAAGTACTCTAGGGTGTAGACCATTATCAAGATGCGGATGCGTATGATTTTCTTCATTTCGGTCAGTGCGACAGCGACTAACTCTGAGTTATTGTCTAACTAAAACGTTTTACCGTCACACAGTGGAGATCTCCAATGGCTAAACGTTCTACTAGCATACCCGTCCATACTCATGGAGAAAACAGGGTGTTCCACCCCCTCGCGACTCTGCGTCACGAGGCGGAGAATGTCTTCGATCGATTTTCGCGAGGCTGGCAGCACTTTCGCTCAATGATTAACAGGCCGAGGGCTGACGCATCAGAGAGTAAAGATGATTATGAAATCAGCATGGAACTTCCCGGCATGGATGAGGGCGATATCGAGTTGACTATGGCCGATGGAGTTCTATATATGAGGGGTGAGAAAAGGCACGAATACGAGGAGAGGGATCGCGACTACTATGTCATGGAAAGGGCATATGGCGTCTTTCGTCGTGCGTTTCAAATACCGGACGATGTCGACTCCGAGAAGATCCACGCGAAATTTGGTAAGGGCGTGCTGACGATTTCATTTCCTAGAAGCATAGTGGCGAAGAAAAATCGCCGAAAAATTCGAGTCAAAGCTAGCTAGATTGGCTCGCGTCATAGATTCGGCGTCAGCTTACCGTGACCACGGTCTGCTTGGCCAAATGGGATACCTTTTGTGATACGCTGCCAAAGGTAAGTCCTTTGATCGCTCCAAGCCCACGACTGCCCATGACAATCATGTCGGCCTTTTTTTCTTGCGCGACCTGTGCAATGGTTTTTGCTGCATCGCCGTGATCGGCGACCGTTTCAACAGAGGCTATTCCCCGATCTCTGGCACGCTGCTCGCCGCCCCTTAATATTTCGCTGGCCACTAACTGTTCGTATTGCCATTCGGGTGGTGCATCGATGTGCTCTAGCTCCAGAAAACGATGCAGTTCTTCTGGTACGCGTACGCGCCTGACGACGTGCAACAATGTTAAAGAGTCATCCTTATCTTGCGACAAATCCGCGGCAAGATCGATTGCCCTGAAAGAATTTTCGGAACCATCAATCGGTACCAATATGTTCTTGGCCATAGAGCCCTCCTAATGTTGGATATCCGTGTTCGAATATACTCATTAGATTCGACATGGCATGGTGTGGCATTGATCTGAATCAATGGTTCTGTATGCATGATCTAGACGGCTAGGTAAGTTGACATAGGTCAATAGGGGAGTTGTACGATTAGTCCAAAGTGCTAAAACTTATGATGGCTAATCGTAGTTTAGTTTTTGCTGTTGGGCTAACCGTTGTGGCCGTGGTTGGTTTCTCTGCCTGTGCGGCTGTTCGCAAAGTAACCTATCCACCTGATTTCAGCTATCTCAGCACGAAGCAGGTGCGAACGACCATGGGGGCTTTTGCGAGTGGCGTGGCTCGTCTTGACATGCTTTTGTCGGAATCAGATGACAATTTCGCGCAGCGACGAGAAGCCATCATTTTGCAGTTAAAAAAGATGGAAAAGCTCAGCGAGTCTCTCGGGGCCGGGTATCAGAAGACCAATCATCTTCTCATCGATGAGCACATCGATGAGTTTAGGGCAGACGTGCGCGGAGCTCGCCTGGCGGCCGAGCAAGAACCACCAAGCTATTATCTCGCAGGTCGCCTTACGGGAAGCTGCACGGCTTGTCACATGAACCGGTAGGTTGAGTTCTGAGCTAGATCCTGTCGGAGCTGGGACACGTGATCGGCGCAAACCCGACGCGGTGTACGAAAGCTGCGGTTAGGTATTGGAAGCTTTGGCTTACGCAGACGTCGCAGCTTTTTTCTTGGGACTGCGCAGATCGGGGAGTTCGTCGGCAGTTAATGTTTCTTTGTCTAAGAGTTGTTTCGCTGTCTTCTCCAAGATCTTGCGGTGACGTGTCAGGATCTCCGTAGCGCGGTCGAAAGCGGAAGTCACGATTTCTCGTACAGCACAGTCTATTTCTCGCGCGGTCTCTTCACTGTACTCGCGGCGTTCGGGAAGAGTGCCGTAAGGCGTGCCGAGGAAGGAATGTGGCTGATCTTCGTAGGTCATTTGTCCCACTCGATCTTCCATGCCATACCGAGTGACCATGCTGCGGGCGATATTGGTTGCCTTGGCGAGATCGTCGGCTGCACCTGTGGAGAGCTCATCGAAAACCAATATTTCTGCCGCGCGACCCCCAAACAGCACTGCTAATTTATTCTCTAGTTCGTTGCGGGTCATCAAGTAGCGATCCTCGATAGGTCTTTGAATGGTATACCCGAGTGCACCAATTCCGCGGGGGATAATCGATATCTTATGCACCGGATCAGTACCCGGCAGGGCAAGGGCGACCAGCGCGTGCCCCGTCTCGTGATAGGCTACCACCTCGCGTTCGTGTGGATTGAGCAAGCGGTTCTTCTTCTCCAATCCAGCGACGATGCGCTCGATGGCGTTGTTGAAGTCTTCCATTTCTACAGATTGGGCATCACGTCGCGTCGCCAGCACCGCCGCTTCATTCACAAGGTTAGCCAGGTCCGCGCCACTAAAGCCGGGTGTGATGGCCGCCACCGCGTCAATATCTACGTCACTGCCCAGGGTGACACCTTTGATATGGACCTTCAGTATGGCGACCCGTCCGGTGCGATCTGGACGCTCCACCAATACGTGGCGATCGAAGCGCCCGGGTCGCAGCAATGCAGGATCCAAGATTTCCGGTCGGTTTGTGGCAGCGAGTAATACCACTCCTAATCCGGGATCAAACCCGTCCAGCTCGGCCAATAATTGGTTCAGGGTTTGTTCTTTTTCATCGTGCCCGCCGCCTGCTGGGAAAGCGCCTCTAGCGCGACCCAGGGCATCGAGCTCATCGATAAAGATAATGCAAGGCGCCTTTTGCCGTGCCTGTTCAAAGAGATCTCGCACCCGGGCGGCGCCCACACCGACAAACATCTCTACAAACTCGGAGCCGTTGATCGAAAAGAACGGGACTTTGGCTTCACCGGCTACTGCACGGGCAAACAAGGTCTTGCCCGTCCCAGGCGGGCCAACCAGCAAAATCCCTTTCGGCATACGCGCGCCCAATCGACCATACTTCTCGGGGTGTTGTAGAAAAGCGACCACTTCCTGGAGTTCCTTTTTTGCTTCATCTACCCCGGCGACATCGTCGAAAGTGACTTTGGTGTCTCGCTCCATATAGACCTTGGCTTTGCTTTTCCCAACGGTCATGAATCCACCGAGCCCGCCTTGCTTTTCAGCGAGTCTTCGAAACAAGAACATCCATATTCCAAAGAACACGATAATGGGGAGGACCCAGGAGAGCAGGTTGGCGAAGAAATGGCTTTCTACCACTCCAGTGAACTTGGTGTCGTACTGGGCGAGATCCTTTGCCAGCGTTGGATCTACTCGGGCCGTTACGAAAATAGTTTTGCCCTCGGACGGGTGTCTCAGTTTGCCGCGAATCTGTTGCTCGCCGATCTGGATGTCCTCCACTTCGCCTTGCTCTAAAAGAGCTTGAAACTCGCTGTAGGGGATAGACTCGACTTGTCTGTGTTGAACCCAGAGATTCTGTAGCATTAGCACGCCCAAAACGGCGAGCAGTATGTACCAGACGTTAAACTGGGTTTTCTTCTCCATCTGCATCTGATTGTTCGCGAATCCTCACTCGGTGGCTCTAAGTCGGCAACGAATATTATACATTTCATCGTGCTCGCGGTGACATTGATGCAGATCAACATCTGTTTATGGCACGGCAACGGCCACCAGCAAGCAGCGAATGGTTTGTACACTTATCCATAGCGTACATGCAGTGAAGCTCTATCATAACTTAAAGCAAGGCTAGCGTTTTGACACTAACATCTGACTCGGGAAGTCCTCCGTTTGTTCATGGATCTTGGCGAGTACTTCGTGGAAAGATATATCGCAGAAGCACTGGCGCCAGCATCGTTGTCACAACCCCCATAAGGACTAGGCTGGAGAAGAGGTGACGGGTGACTGGATCTGTGTGGTCCGCTTGCGCAAATAGACCGGCGTCGTAAGCAATACTCAAGACAACAAGCTCAACCGCACCGCGGGCGCTCATACCCACACCGACGGCAAGGGCTTCTCGTCGGGGCAAGCCAGTCCAAAGAGCGGGAAGGCCGGCGCCAAGCACCTTGCCCAAGAAAGCGGCGGCAAGCAGAAGCAATAGGAACAAAGGGACCCCTGTTAACGCGGCGAGGTCGACACGCAACCCAATCGACACAAAGAACAACGGCGCGAGGAAGCCGCTGGTTACGGCGGTGAAGATCAGTTTTATCTCGTTGTAGGCTGTGATACCCACGCGCGAGGGTTCAAAGAACAACCCCGCCATGAAGGCGCCGAGTACCCAATGCATCCCAAGGGCCTCTGCCAATAAGCCATACGCCAATCCGATCACGGCCAGGGCACTGAATTCAAAGGCAGCCGCCTGCATCAGGTTGAGACCACGGCTCACATGGGGATATACATGCGCGCCGAGCACAACGGTTATTGTGAAAAACACAACAACTTTGCCGATGAGCAACGCGAGTGTCGCCATTTCTGGAACGTGACCCGTTTCGATCACCGCTAGAAGGACGGCGAGCAAGAATAGGCCTAAGACATCGTCGAACAACGCGGCCCCCACTATCAGCTCGCCGACGCGAGTGTGCAAGAGGTCAAACTCCTCGAGTACTTTTACCGTAGCCGGGAGGGCAGTGATTGACAGTACTATTCCCGTCAGTAGGGCGAGGGTTTGCCGTTGTTCCGAGTCGGGCAAGAACAACCACGCCAGGGCAACGCCGCCGATGAGTGGGACCACCATGCCACCTATGGCGACAGCGAGTGATCGCACTGGACTTTGAGCGACTTCCTTGGGTTCCATCTCTATTCCGGCCAAAAACACGAGGCAGAAGATCCCGACATCGGCGGTATAGATTAGGGCCTCGCTGGATACTAGTGCTGCAACGAATGGGATGTCTTGGCCAAACCACGCCACAATCGCAGCGAGCACGATGCCGGCGAAGATCTCGCCTGCGGACGCGGGTTGGCGCAGACGTTCCGCTGCCTCGCCACAGGCACGGCCGACAATAAGCAGTATTAGTAATTCAAGGAAGACTTCCAATCAGAGTTGGCCATATTGGTTGTTGTTGACGGACAGCGTTGATGCTCAGCGCACTGAAATGGTTCTGATCTAGATAGGACTTCTTGCCCCATTTGGGTAATCGGCCGCACTATCGGCTTGACCCTTAAACTTGAGCGTCTGAGCGCGTCAGAATCAGCCAATAATGGCCGCAAAGGTGTTTTCATTGCCACAGGTCCGCAAGCGCTGTTAGTACGTCATGCCGGCTTATTTGGCCGACTAGTCGATCGTTCGACATCACAGGAAACCGGCGGTAGGAACTCTTCAAAAAGATCTCAGCGACCTTCACAATGTCGGTGTCGGCGTCGATGGTGTGTACATCGTGGCTCATATAATCTGACACCCGGCCGCCCCAGTCTTGGTGATAACTCGCACTGAACGCGACTTTGAGACAATCCTTCTTAGATAGGATTCCCACGAGCTTGCCGCTATTGTCTACTACCGGCGCCCCAGATATTTTATTCTGCAGCAACAGCTTTATTGCGCGATGAATATCCAAGTCCGGCGTGAACGTGACTAGGTCACTGGACATATAATCTCTTGCGATAGCCGATTGGTTCATGATTTGTCTGTAAGTTGGACTAATATGAACTTGTTGAATTGTCCGCGTTCAGTCTGTTGTCATTTGAACACGCGCAAGACTGGCATCCTGACATGACTCCTCCACAGCTACCGCGAAGCGGCCGCCTTGCAAAGAGTACTCCGACAGCCATGCCTAAAGCTGCGAGGAGTATGATGACAAGACTAATCAAGAAGAGTATCAGCATGTGTATCCTTGTGAATTAAAGTAGTCGGATGACTTAACCACTGAAATCGTCAAATAGTATGCTGTCCCGTTCGACGCCAAGACCATCCAACATTGTCAGTAAGGCCTTAATCATCATCGGTGGACCACACAAATAGTACTCGCAATCCTCGGGCGCCGGGTGGTTTTTAAGGTGGTTTTCATAGACCACCTCATGGATGAATCCGGTAAAGCCTTGCCAGCTATCTTCCGGCTTCGGTTCTGACAAGGCGACATGCCATTTGAAGTTTTCGTGCTCGTGTTGCAGTCGATCGAATTCTGTTGCATAGAACAATTCATGTCGGTTTCTCGCTCCGTACCAGAATGTAATGGTTCGTTTGGTTTTAAGACGCTTCAATTGGTCAAAGATGTGTGAGCGCATGGGTGCCATGCCGACCCCACCTCCAATAAAAATCATTTCCCGTTCGGTCTCGGATGCGAAAAAGTTACCGTAGGGGCCGGAGATCGAGATCTTGTCTCCAGGTTTCAGGCCAAATAAATAGGATGACACCACCCCCGGGGGAATCGAATCGGGTGCTCCCGGGGGTGGAATAGCGATTCGAACGTTCAAGATCACAATGCCTTGTTCTCCAGGGTAATTGGCTAGTGAGTAGGCTCGCGTTGTATCTGTTGTCGAATGCGACTCATAGCGCCACAGGTCGAGGTTGTCCCACAAGTCGCGGAACTGGGGGTCAACATCGAAGTCGCTAAATTTCTTTCTGTAGGGTGGGCAAATGACCTGGATAAATGCACCCGCCCGAAATTTCATGATCTCATCCGGTAGTAATTCCAGTACCAACTCCTTGATCAGTGTCGCAACGCTTCTGTTTGAACGAACCCTGCACTGCCATTCTTTGGCGCCAAATATTTCATCGGGCAAACGGATCCGCATATCTTGCTTAACGGCAACCTGGCAAGCCAGGCGAGTCCCTCGCGCCGCATCGCGTTTTGTTATGAGTGAAGTCTCCGCCGGTAGGATTGTCCCGCCGCCCTCGAGGATTTCGACACGACAAAGTCCGCAAGTACCGACACCAGCACAGGCCGAGGGCAAATGGATCTCGGCATCGGCCAGTGCGCCCAGCAGCTTTCCGCCAACTGGTATGCTAAAGACCTTGCCCTCGTTGATTGTGATACGGATGTCCCCAGTTGGGACTAGCTTCGATCTGGCAGCAAGAATCACCAGTGCCAACAACATAACGATGGCCGTGAACAGAGTGACTCCCAGACTGATCTCAAGCATCACGGGCTTCTCCGCATCACTTTATCTGAGCTGGATGCCTGAAAACGCCATGAAGCCGAGCGACATCAGACCGACCACGATAAAGGTGATCCCAAGTCCCTGCAGCCCGTCGGGAATGTCGCTGTATTTTAGTTTCTCGCGGATGCCGGCCAGTGCACACACCGCGATCGCCCAGCCGAATCCGCTGCCTAGGCCATAGACGACACTCTCGCCAAACGCGTAGTTGCGCTCCACCATGAACAGTGAGCCACCCAATATCGCGCAATTTACAGTCACTAGCGGTAGAAAGATTCCGAGTGCCCTGTGCAGTGCGGGGAAATAGCGGTCCAAGATCATCTCCAGTATCTGAACCATGGCGGCGATCACACCGATATAGCTGATCAGCCCAAGGAAGCTCAAATCGATTTCTGGCCAGCCGGCCCAGGTCCAGGCACCGTCTCGTAACAAGTAGCTATAGATCAAATTGTTCACGGGAACAGTGATGGTCTGCACCACTACAACTGCAATGCCGAGCCCAACCGCGGTTTCCACTGTCTTTGAAACAGCCAGAAAAGTGCAAATGCCGAGAAAAAAAGACAGTGCAAGATTTTCGACAAACACTGTCTCGATAAATAGGCTCACATAGTCTGTCATCGGCGCTCACCGACCGGCGTTGGTTGGATCTGATATTCCGGCTTCTCCACTTGTTCCGTCTTCCACGTTCTCAGACCCCAGATTAAGAAACCGATTATGAAAAACGCGCTGGGAGGCAGTAACATCAACGCTATCGGCTTGTACCAACCGCCGTCCGTCACTAAGGGCAAAATTTGCACGCCCAACAACGTGCCCGAGCCGAATAGTTCCCTGATTGTGCCCACGAAAATCAACACAAGGCTGTAACCAAGACCGTTACCAAGGCCGTCTAGAATACTTAGGCCTACGTTATTCTTACTGGCAAATGCCTCTGCTCTACCAAGGACGATACAGTTAGTGACGATGAGCCCGACAAAAACTGACAACTGTTTACTCATGCCGTAGGCGTAAGCCTTGAGCACCTGGTCTACAACGATTACCAGCGAGGCAATAATCGTAATCTGCACGATAATGCGTATGCTGCGGGAAAGGTGATGCCGAATAAGGCTGATTGCCGCATTCGACAGTGTGAGCACCGCCGTGAGGGCAAGGCACATAACCAGTGATGTTGCCAGTGTCGTCGTCACCGCGAGCGCTGAGCAGATTCCGAGGATCTGCAAGGTGATCGGATTGTTATTGACGAGTGGATCGATCAGTGCCTTGCGTGCGTCATGCGCCATCATCAACCTCGTCGTGAACGAATTTTCTCTAGATAGGGGCCGAATCCGTAATCGCCCAACCAGAATCGCAGTAGGTTGGTTACGCCTTGGGCGGTTCGAGTAGCTCCGCTGATACCGTCAACCTCATAGGGGGCCGACGGCATGCTCGGATCAACCTGACCCCTGGCAACGCCAATTCGGAGCTGATTATCTTCATCCCACACCTTCTTTCCTTGCCACCGGTCGCGCCATTCAGGCTCATCAATCTTGGCCCCCATTCCCGGCGTCTCAGCGTGCTCGAAGAAGCTCAGTGCGACGACCGTGTTGGCGTCACCTTCTAATGCGAGAAACCCATAGAGTGTGGACGCATAACCGCTGCCATGAACGGGCAAAATAAGGAGTTTTATTTGGCCCTCACTTTTTACTAGATAAACTGTGGCGTACTTAGCGTGCCTTTGAATATTAGCGATATCGTGCTCGGGTGTAACGGCGACACTGAGCTGCGGGTCTATAGATGCCTTGCGCTGATCGTATTCGGCCGGATCTATCGAGCGAACGTAGTTTCCAGTCGCAAGCTCAACCACATGCGCTTCGACGTGGTGGACTTCGACAGTCTCGAATAGTTCTTCGACACCTGGCAAACGTGCAACAATATCGAGGATCTGCTGTTGACGTTCACGCTCTTTGTTCGCTTGCTGTAGTGGCTTTAGAAAGACTGCAGTGCCGGAGACCATCACCGCACAGACAATCGATACAGCAAAGGCAACAAACAAGGTCTTCGTTGGCCTATCGTTCGGCATTTCCTGGAATCTCTCGAGCCAGTTGGCGAGGCCATTGTTAGACACTGCGTCGTTCCCTTCTTCTGATGTTTGCCTTTGTCACGAAATAGTCGATCAGTGGCGCGAAGATATTGCCAAGCAATATGGCCAACATTACCCCATCTGGATGTACCGGATTGGCCGCCCGGATGAGTACCACCATGAAACCAATCAGTAGGCCATAGATCCATCTTCCGGTATTGGTCATGGCGGAACTTGCTGGATCCGTCGCTAAGAACACAACGCCAAACGCAAAGCTTCCCAGCGTCAAGTGCCAATACCAAGGCATTTGAAATATTGGACCAAGATCACTTGCAAATAAGTTGAACATCAACGCACTCGCTATCACTCCAATAAGAGCGCTTAGCATGATGCGCCACGACGCGACACCCGCATAGATGAGAAACGCGGTGCCGAGCAGACACGCTAGCGGCGATGTCGCACCAAGTGTTCCCTGTTGAAGGCCTGCGAAAGATCGCAACCAAGAGATCCCTTGATGCGGTAACACCTCCATTCCTCCGGCTGCGACAGCACCAAAGATGGATGTCCCGTTGTAGCCTGCGACGTTAGTCCAAAGCGGGTGACCTGCCATCTCGTTGGGATAAGCGAGGTGGAGAAAAGCAAGACCGACCAGTGTTGGGTTGAGGAAGTTTTTTCCGGTGCCGCCGAAAATCTCTTTACCGATCACAATGCCGAAGGAGATACCCAAGGCCACTTGCCATAACGGGGCTGCTGGCGGCAGCAGTAAAGTGAATAATAGGGCCGTCACCAAAAAACCGTCGGTGGCTTCATGTTTGCGCAATCGCGCGAATATTGTTTCCCAAAAACCACCAACTAGTGATGCAACCATGAACGCTGGCAAGAGGTAGAGCAATCCGTGTGCAACTGAGGCAACGACGCTGGGAGCCTCGTACCCGGTGTGGAGGGCATCCAGCAGCATGCCTCGCCACCCCGGCGCGCTTTGCAAGTTGAGATAAGCCATCGCGATGTTTGCTTGGTAGCCGGTGTTATACAGACCAAACAGCACGCTGGGGATGAGCGAAAGCAGCACGCAATTCATAGTCCACTTAAGATTGACGCCGTCGCGTATGTGTGGCGCCACCTGTGTGACAAGCGAAACCGTCTGGGAGCCAGCGGTAGTGGAACTGGTGATCGAGTTGAACCACGATCCACCTCGCATTACCGATGAGATCGGTTGTTGCAACATGGCCTGCCAGCGTGCCATCAGATTTCACTCTCGATCTGGCTGAGGCTCGATCGTAGTAGTGGTCCGTAGTCGTATTTACTAGGGCATACATAACTGCACAGCGCCAGATCTTCTTCATCTAGTTCTAGACAGCCCAAAGCCTGAGCCGTGTCCGTGTCTCCAATGACCAACGCTCGCAGTAGTTGCGTCGGGAGGATGTCCATCGGCATCACCCGCTCGAATGTTCCAATAGGCAGCATGGGCGCGGGCTTGCCATGAAGGGCGGTGGTAAAGCCATATTCTTGACTACGATAAGAACCCAAAACCGAAACTTTTGGCACGCGGCGACCATTACGCGCTGACGTAGCTCCCACCCAGTGCTCATTGTGATTCGCCTCAGCGATGGTCGACACCTGGTTGTGGTAGCGGCCTAGATATTGGGTTCTCATCGATGTCTGGCGACCAGCAAGCAACGAACCAGATGTGACCCTGTATGCAACGTCTTGCACCTCATCGCGCAATAAATCGTCAATGTTGGCGCCGATGCGCGTACGAATCAGTCGAGGTCGGTGCATTACCGGTCCGCCAAGGGCGACGATGCGCTCCATGCATAATCGCCCAGTAGTGAACAATCGACCGATTGCGATCACGTCTTGATAGTTCAGATGCCACACGGTTTTGTTGGTGCCCACCGGATCCAGAAAATGAATGTGCGTCCCTACTAAGCCCGAGGGATGGGGGCCGGTAAACTCAGCCACCGTGATAGTGTCCGGATCTTCTTTTGGTAAATTTGCCCCAGACTGCCTGCAGAAAAATACTCGTCCTGGAGTCAGTCTCGACACCACTTTCAAGCCATTGTCGAAGTCTTGCCCTGCTGTGTCTATTACTACATCCGGCCTGGGTGCCAGGGGATTACTGTCCATGGCTGTTACAAAGATGGAATGTGGTTCGGACCCTGGCTCTGGTACCTTACTGAAGGGTCGTGTTCGTAAAGCGGTCCAAAGCCCGGATGTGAGTAAATTATCAATTACCTCACCGGGTTTCAGTAGTGCGAGCTTTTCTTGTGGGTAAGCACTGAACAACACTTCTTCTCCATCATCGTGCAGTTCGATAACAATCGATTCCAAAACCCGTCTTGCGCCACGATTGATCTCAATGACGACACCACTGCCAGGGGATGTGAACTTGATCTCTGCATGCTTCCTATTCTCAAAAATGGGTTGACCGAGCTTCACCGGGTCGCCTTCGCTCACTAACATCGCCGGACGCAGGCCGATGTAGTCATCTCCCAACAAGGCGACGGAAGTCACGGCCGCGCCGGGTGAGATAACTTGCTCGGGCGCACCTCGAATCGGAATGTCTAATCCCTTCTTGATTCTGAATAGCATGAGGGCAAAGATCTAACCGCACCGTTAGTCTAAAAAGATTTCAGCAACTCCTGTTAACAGTGGCTTTGACCTCTGTCAATAAGCCCTTTGAACCGAACGGAGGGATTCAGCTATATCAAGAGTCCGGAGCGAATCGGGTGACTCGCAGGAACAGCAGGACGCCAATGGGTACTGACCCTGCGGCCAAGATTATGAGGGGGGTCTTGTGCGAATATGGAAATTTAGGAGTGATGGCTACTGGTCTAGTGCCTTAGCTGTCTCAGAAGTCAGGTACTGGATGATATCGGCGCGCTGCAGATCGTCCGGTACGTAGTGGGTTTTGAGAAACGCGTCTAGAAA
>JAOTYS010000504.1 GCA_029861795.1 Gammaproteobacteria bacterium
GGGAGCCGGCGGAAACCGGCTCGTCTATACCATCGACGGACCAACCGCCGGAGACGATAGGCGAAAACTACTGCTGCGTACAGCCCTGTTTTGATCTTCGTATCTGTGGTGACGGCCCCGGTCTGCCTGAAGTGCGATGGATTGGGTGTGTCCTTATTCGTCGATTAAGAAAATGTCTGGTGTTCATACGCCAGATTTGGCATATGCTCTTATATATCCTTCTAGCGCTATTCACTATTCATATTATCTCCAAGATTGGACACTCCTAATATGACTGTACCGAAACCAAAGAACGAGTCCGCCCGATTGGAGGCACTTCGAGCGTACGCGATCTTAGATACTCCACCAGAAGACGTGTTCGATGATTTTACTCTCTTGGCCGCGTTTATCTGTGGGACTCCGACCGCTTTGGTTAGTCTGGTCGACGATGAGCGCCAATGGTTCAAGTCGAAACATGGTATGGATGCAGACGAGACCCCCCGCGATGTTGCTTTTTGCGCGCACGCAATTCTAGATTGCAATGTCATGGTGATCCCCGATGCCACCAAGGATCCTCGATTCGTCGAAAACCCCCTGGTTACTACGAATCCTGGAATCCAATTTTATGCAGGAGCCCCCTTGATTACTCCTGAAGGACATGTGATAGGAGCACTCTGTGCGATTGATTACTCACCTCGGGAACTAGATCCGCGCCAGGAAGCCGCGCTGGCAGCCCTGGCGAGCCAAGTGGTCGTTCAGTTGGAGCTGCGCCGGGTTTCCGCTGCGTTGGCAGACACAATCGCGAAGGTAGAATTGTTGGAAGGCGTCATCCCCATTTGTTCGTATTGCAAGAGCATTCGCAATGACAAGGGGTACTGGGATACCCTCGAAGACTTCATGAAAGACTATTCTGACCAGAAATTTTCGCACAGTATTTGCACGGACTGCATGGAGAAGCGTTTTCCGGATGTCGAGGCCGAGTAGCCCTACGTTTCCGAGTTGTGGGGCTATACAGGAAATCAAAACCCCACGCGCCGCAGCTTCTTATCCTAAGTGAGCCGGCCTACACATCAATAGCTACGCACTGGTGTGTTCCTATTCCTTCACCCGGGCCGACCATCCGCTCGGGGCTTCAGGAGCATGGGTCCATGAACGATCAGGTAGATGAGGAAAGCACCGGCCCACGCAGCACCCGAAAGCTTCAGCCATAGCACATAGCCGGACGGAGCGAAAACCGGAAACACGACCCTGATTACCGCCGATAGATTCACCAGAACAAATGCGGAAATGGTGCCTGCGGACGCACGCATGGGGCGACCGGTATGGCCAAGCGTGACTCGGCACATCATCCCCATGATCATGACGCCGATCGCCCCGGCCGTGAACGCGTGTTTGGCGACAAATGGGTTCGCCCACCCCCATTCAGCACAGGCTTTCAATACCAAGCCGACCACAAGCCATCCATAGGCCAGGAATAGAATCCAGAGGAACGGCACGCGCCACACGCCGGAGGTGTGCCACCCCATGAGACGCACCAGGTGACTGGCTGCCGTACATAGACAAATTATCGCAACCCATCTTGACGGGACTCCACATAGATCCGCCAGTATGAGCAGCACAAGGGACCCAATGGAAAGGACCTCGACCCAACGATAAATTCGGGGCGTGACACCTTTCAGCCGGGCGCCAACGAAAAACGGGATCACACGTCCTGCAATGAACACGATGAGCAGGAGCACAAGGTAGAGCATCAGCTCTGTCCCAGCCGCCTCACCGGAGGACAGTCGAATACGCGCATGGGCCAGACCATTGGCCACGGCCATGCAACCCAGTAGCACGGGAAAGACGAAGTTTCGCCACTGGCGAACTTTCCACACAATCCGGAATACAATCGCCGCCAGGACCGGCAGGAACGCGATATCGACCAGGGCAAGGCACCAAGCCGGCACATGCGCAGGAAAGAACGGGATGATCCTTCCGGCCAGCCAAAGCAGGACCATGCCCCCCAACGGCCAACCGGAGGGCATCGGGAGCCCGGTCCAATTTGCCGGAGCAGTCAGTATGAATGCGGAGACAACGGCCACGGTGAATCCGAACAGCATCTCGTGCGCATGCCATTGCATCAGGTCATAGTGACTCGAGATCGGCATGCCCAGTGCGTATGCGCCAATCCAGAGCAACATGAGGACGATAGCGGAAATCCCCCCCATTAGAAAAAAAGGCCTGAATCCAATCGCCAACACGGACAAGGTCTCGCGACGGGGTTCCTTCAGAATATCTAGATTTACGATCTGCACGCTGCTCCCGGCCTCCTATTGCTGGTCACATGCTCGCACAAATCCAAAGGGCTGAGAAGACCTCTTTTGAACACGACACCGATGATCTTGCCTTTGCTCATCGCCACCTGTTACCCTCTCTACGCCTAAGAGCATGGCTTCAGAATACAACCAGAGAAGACATGACCATGAACCCGTACGACCCACACACCTCTCCGGACCCGCAAGAGTGGAACAATCTCGATGAAGGTGAACGCATTATGCTCATCGAAGAGTACCACCGAGACGCGGGGATAGAGCTACCTAGTGTTGAGAATGAACGTTACCCGGGCCCTACAGCGTATGCAACAACCTGACCGAAACGTGCGACGTAAGCGTCGTAAGAACGAGGAAATGATCGCGATTGACTCGAGGATTATGCGCCGGATTTCCGGATCCGGATGATGAGGTCCTCGGTCACATTTGTCCTCAGTCCGGTCATGAGGCTGGGAACTCCGTTGATCTCGAAGTTCAGCGGGCTGGCCTGGTTGGGCTCCTTCCAGCCCACGGATAATTCTGAGCCCTCATAATAGTAGCCGATATATTCATGGCGTGCCGGCCATGTGTCGATCGTCAGGTACCGAGAGTGTTCCTCGGCTTCAATCCGCACCACGTGAGCCGAATCACCGAAGAGCGCTTCGCCCTTCTGAATCAGGATGACTGCCATTCGTGTATCCACGAACGTCAGCAACTGCTTCCATCGGTCGTGGTAACACAACGCCATGAATTCGTCTGAGTCCGGAATCTCGTTCCGAAAGCACCGCTGGTTCAAATGGGCCTGAAACTCTTCATCGAGATAGGGCTTGTAGATCGCCATCAGCTCTCGTACCCGCTGGGGGAGCCGAGCCAGTGGCGCCACATGGTTGAGGATGTCTTGCAAGGATGGGAGAAGATTCACCTTCTGAAATTCAGTCGAGGAGTTCTTGAGGGGCAGCAACAGGCGGGAGCGAAATCCCTGTGGCGACGGCCATTTCTTGTCGATCACAAACGCGTTGTCGAAGTCCCAATTGATCGTCGACCACGGCGGCCCTTGTGCGCGATGGTCGCGCACATAATATCCCTGGCCGCTGTCATCGATCCCCGCATACAGTACCACCGCCATCCAGCGGCACAGCATGTCGATATCCATCAAGGCGGACAGGTTTTCATAGGTAACCGCCCGACCTCCTTTGATGATCAGCGGCAGCAACTCCTCATCGAAGGATGTGCTGCTGCCCCACTTCACCGGTT
>JAOTYS010000505.1 GCA_029861795.1 Gammaproteobacteria bacterium
AGCCTGATTTCTACACTTCTCGAACAGGCACTTTTGGCCCGGTTGCGGTCGAACTAGTCGGACTTGCCATTAAGACGCTTTTTAGAAGGAGAACATCGGGCGGTAGAGGTACCGTCCTACGCAGCCCGATAGGCTGCTCGTTATTAACGAGGAGATTATCGCAGAACGACGCAAACTGTTCGACGTAGCGGGCTTCGTACCTTCGCAGCAATCTAGGGCCCAATGGATCAGCGACGCAATTCAGAAGATGGTCGACACACAATCCACTGCTGACGGCAAAAACGTAGTCCCGATGTTCATCTAGCAGAGCGCGACAGGAATTGTCCGTCGCTCGAAGGCGTGTAATCATGATATCCCTAATCGATCCGGCAACCTGACGCTCCCGTAGGTAATCAACAACCGCGCAGCGTTCGATAAGGAGTACTCCAACGGTTCGCAGCCTTGCTGCCTGGCCAAAGCGACCGGCTACAGAGGCAACCGGCCGCATCAAATGCTCGTGCCGTATCCGCCATAGTTCCATGATATTGAAATTGCTTGTCACTCTGGCGGCAGCGCGCGCTCGTCGCCGATCCCTTTCCCCCGACGCGTGCCATAGAGCCATTTCTGACTCTTTTAGTAGGTCCGTCAGCTCGAGTTTAGCCGCCACTTCTTAGCACGCTGCCGACTGACTCAGCATCATCGCACGGCTAGATAACGATATCGTTGCTGAGTTGTTCTCGTCATTTTCACAGGCGCCATAAAATTGGGGTATGACGATTCCGTTAGGATCACAGAGCCAGTCCCTCGGTGAGTCATCCTTTACTTTTTTAATTAAAGCGAGCATCCGTGGCATTGCGCCCCGCTTGTTGGCGGCTTTGGATCTGTTAGCGATCAATAATTGTGGATCTGCTGGACGGTGTCAAAAGCCTGTCTTACATAATCTTGCTGCAGTTCAGCGGACAACCATTTGTCCGGCTAATCGAAGAATCTACTTGAAGTTCTCAATGAATTTGTGCGCACAGAGCGCCCTCATCGAAGTGACCCGTTTCCCCAACGCTTGCGTCATATTTTAATCAATTAGCCAGTCAGTAACTCCAAAAAGGCTCTGCAATAATCGCACCGTGTGCGCGCTTCAATCCCAACTATGACACTTTATGTGAACTCGAAACAAATGGTCGTCAAAGACGCGCGTCACATATCTGAATTTCGCCCTAGTGCACAATGCGGGTCTCTTTTTGTACGGCCTTCGTCTGCGTGACGAAGCGAACAATTGTTAGGGAGAACAACATGCGTATGACAACGTTTTCGCTACTCGCGATTGCTAGCCTCGCTGCCACTGATACGTACGCGCAACCCGGGCGCAATACGCCAGAGCAGGTTAGCGCCTGCGAAGAGCTTCGTGGAGGGACGAAGGGACTTTATGGCCTGTGCGTGTCGTTCTGCTCGACCCAGGATCAAACCGGCGTTGACATGAATGACATCGGTTCTGTTCGAGCCGCGGCGCCGAGCATCGCCCTGCTCGAAAAGTACAACGAGCGCAAGACTCAAGAGGACCCCGAGATGCCTTGTTTCGCAAATGACGACGGATCGGACGATGACGGTGGCGACTCGCCGCCGGTTGACACATCGTGCGCGTGCTGGTCAGCACAAGAGTTGCTAGAAATCGACGGCGTTTTGGATCCAGTTCGCGGTCTGACTCCAACCGCCCAATGCACGGTGAACCAGACGACAGACGGCGTCACGGTTGAGGCACAGGTTTATGAGGGGTACACGTCCTCCACCGGAGGAGATCCGGTCGTCGTATCGTCCGCGTTTGCGTACGTCAGCCCCGACAACACCAACGGGATCCAGGGCTGCATGTTTGAGTCGCCCACGAGCGGCATCAGAAATTTCCCGTTGCCCCAGCGTATCGATGCCGAGCAGTGCATACAGTCAATCATTTCGCATTGCCACGCAGTGGGTATCCCGTAACCTGACACGATCCGGGCTTAGTTGCGCGCGTTTTCGAACGTGATCCACGCCCGTTCCATTTTCTCCAGGTCGAAGCCGAGCATCCAAGTTCAGCTCGCCAAGGTAAGTCCAGTCGTTGGAATTGCTTTGTTATTCACTCTGGGCGCCAGATAATCAGTAGCTGCATTGGGTCAGCAGCGGCCCTTTTACGTCAGTTTAGCCTAACAGCGGCTATTGCGCGGTAAGCGGACGTTTTCGAATAGGGTTCTCGAGTGTCCGCCGCCGAATGTCCGCTCTCACCAGCAGCAGTCGTTCAGATCGCCTGAGATCAAGCGAATACAGAGGCAGCAAACGGCCAGTAGCGGACATTGGCCAGAACCGATCGCTGGTTCGCCCGGCCGCCCCTATTCAGGCAGCGTCACCTTGAACTCGATGGCCGCGAGTCTCTCAGCAGAGAACCCCATTCTCTCGCGGAGACTGGTCCAGCAAGGTGTACCGTGCATTTTTCGAAAGACCGGGTCCATAATCTGCACGAAGAAACTCTCCACATCGAGCGCATACGCTTTTTCGAGCCACTCGCATGCTTTATTCGTGTCGGCTATCCAGGCATACACAGTTGCGACATCGCGTGGATACTCGTCGCCCCAATTCTTAATTTGATCCGCCAGTGCTGTTTCGAATTCTTCCAGGCGACCCAGCTCATACAAAGCCATGGCGCGGCCTGAGCTTATATTTCGGTCGTTAACTCCGACTCCCTCGAAAGACGCCAGTGCCGCCTCTGGGTTTTCTTGCAGCAGCTTCAGCATACCCATGGTGTAGCCACCTCCACGTCCTCCCAGATTCTTGTACTGGTGCCGCACATCCTCGGCCTCTTTCAGCAGCCCGGCGTTCATATAAGTAATGGACAGAAGGTACATACACGATACGCACAGTGGATCTAACTCCAACGCGCGTTTCATAAGTATTATCGCCTCGTCATGGCGACCAATCAGGCGTGCAAATGTGCTTGCGGAAATAAGTAATTCAACATTACCAGGATCGAGTTGCAAGGCTCTCACAAACTCCTTTGCCGCAGCTTCCAGGTCTCTCTCGTTGTCCATAAGTCTAAAGGCATGATAGGCAATCGCCGCGCCGTTATTCGGATCGATCGCCAGCGCCTTGTTTGCTAACTCGGTCGAACGACGCATACCTTCTTCGTCCCGATGTAATTTATCCCCCCTGGAGTTCATCCATATCTTCAAGGAAAGCTCCAACAAGGCCGGCACATAATTAGGATCTATGACCAACGCCTGCTCCAACATCTGCACGACCTCGGCATCTCGTCCAGTCTCTCCCGTTTGCCTCAGGTATCGCGCCTGTAGAAACAATGCATACGCTTCGGGAACCGTTTTCCTGGTTGCCGGTGTATCACCCAACAACGTGATCTTGAGTTGCTCAATAACCTTGGCGGCTATCTCATCCTGAACTGCAAAGATGTCGTCCAATTCCCGGTCATAGGTTCCCGACCACAGGTGTGTGTCCGAACGTGCCTCGATAAGCTGCGCCGTAATACGGACTTTGTTGCCCGCCTTGCGTACCGAGCCTTCCAGCACAT
>JAOTYS010000506.1 GCA_029861795.1 Gammaproteobacteria bacterium
CATGTACTGCCACCTGGTCAGAGCCGATCACCAGCGCATTGGATTGATTGACCGCAACTGATCTGGCTTTTTCTATCGATAGTCGCTTTACCAGCTCGGGGGCGGATTCGCCCGGTTTGGCTTGCTCATCTATCCCTGGGGTGATGACCTCAAAAGGCAACATGAGTTGGCTTAGCAACGCCTTACGATAAGGGGACGAAGAGGCGAGGATGAGTCTCGGTTGTTGACTGGTCTGAATGCTAGATGTCATTTGCAATATCCACTAATGCGGCGCCCTCCATCCTACTGCTACGCACTAAGCCAGCGCACGGTTGCTATCCGGAACTTGAATGAAATAAGGTAATTCATTAGAGATGTATCACAACCAATTGATTATATGTTAAAATATTCTTAACGATATCGAGCATGTGGGTCGACTATCGGCTTCCAAAGAGGATTTGCAGCGACCGCTACGCTAGCTAAAATTACTCCCGCAGTGGCGTCAGTCTCAGGTGGTTCATCATTTTGACACGTGTCTGAGCCGGCTATATTATTCGCCGCTCATTTAATCCTCGAACTGTCCATTCTCGCACTCAAAGTATGTCAGCGAGAGTAAGTCTTTAAAACTCAGGTCAAAGGTCTATGGCTGTTCAACAAAATCGCAAGACACCCTCAAAACGTGGGATGCGGCGCTCGCACGATGCCCTCAAGGGATCGGCGCTGTCCATTGATCCGGTCACGGGAGAGTTGCACCGTCGTCACCATGTTACCTCAGGCGGTCACTATCGTGGTCGCAAAGTTCTCCGCGAAAAAGAAAACGAATAGAAACCACTGTTTCGGGGAGTGGCTAGACTCAAGGCGAATCATCTTCCCGGTTGCTTGCATCCATGCCGACGTCCGTGAGGGTCTCATGGCCGTGTCGTGTCTAGCTCTCTGCAACATGGGGCATAACGCACTGCGACCAGTCTTTAGGTTCACATTGATTCAGCAGTTTTTCGCAGGGGCGAGGTCTCACGTCATTTGACTATCACCATTGCGCTTGATGCCATGGGTGGCGACCACGGGCCAAGGGTAATCATTCCGGCCGCGCTTGCTGCGCTAGTGAGAGAGCCTGAGCTGAAGCTCATATTGGTAGGTCAGCGTCAGGTTTTGGATGCCGAGTTGGCTAAGTTGGGCGGCGCCGGTGCTGTGAGGATCTCGATACAGCATGCCACGGAGACAGTGGGGATGGATGAACCCCCTGCGCAAGCCTTGCGGCGTAAGAAAGACTCGTCCATGCGGGTCGCCATCAACTTGGTGCACAACCAAGTCGCCCAGGCTTGTGTTAGTGCTGGCAATACGGGCGCGTTGATGGCTACGGCGAGGTTCGTATTAAAGACCTGGCCCGGAATTGAACGTCCTGCCATGGTGGCGACGTTGCCCAATATACATGGTCCTGTTCACGTGCTTGACCTCGGTGCAAACGTAGATTGCACACCGGAGATGCTTCTCCAGTTCGGAGTAATGGGCTCGATATTGGTGAAGTCGTTGGAAAACAGGAAGGATGATCCCAGCGTCGCGTTGCTCAATATTGGGGTAGAGGACATTAAAGGCAATGACACCATAAAGCGAGCCGCAGAGCTGCTGCGGGACAGCAACTTAAACTACTGTGGGTACATTGAGGGCGATGCGATTTATACTGGCGACGTCGACGTCATAGTGTGCGATGGCTTTGTTGGTAATGTAACTCTTAAGGCTAGTGAAGGAGTCGTGAGAATGATCTCTCACTATACCCGCCAAGAGTTCGGTCGGACTCTGTTGACACGCCTGGCTGGAAAGATGGCGATGCCTGTGATGAAGTGCTTGCATAGTCGTGTGGACGCCCGTCGTTATAATGGAGCGACACTGGTGGGCCTGAAGGGAACGGTAATAAAAAGCCACGGTAGTGCCGACGTCTTAGCCTTTGAGAATGCCATTAGGGAAGCAGTAGCCGAAGTGCGTAATCGGGTGCCAGAACGCATCAGCCGTGAACTTGAGCCAATGTTGACGAAAGGCTTGAAAAATTGACCTACACCCAGATTGTTGGCACCGGGAGCTACCTCCCGGAAAAGGTGCTAACAAATCGCGATCTAGAAAAAATGGTGGACACATCCGACGAATGGATTGTGTCACGCACCGGCATCAAAGAACGACGAATTGCTCGACAAGGAGAGACAACCTGCGATCTTGCGGAGCATGCTTCCCGCAGAGCGATCCAAGCGGCCGGCATCGACATCGCCGACATAGACTTGATCGTGGTGGCGACAACTACCGCAGATCAGGTGTTTCCGAGCACCGCGTGTCTGCTCCAGGATCGCCTAGGTGTGCACGGCAGCCCGGCGTTTGACGTGCAAGCGGTGTGTGCGGGGTTTATCTACGCCGTGGATATTGTCGACAAGTTTGTTCGCACGGGTAGCGCGCAGCTAGCGTTGGTGGTCGGCGCAGAGACCTTTTCGCGGATCATTGATTGGTCCAATCGCGACACTTGTGTGTTATTCGGCGATGGGGCTGGTGCTGTCGTGGTGCGGGGTTCCGATGAACCCGGTATCATTTCCACCCATTTGCATGCGGACGGACGCTATAAGGACTTGCTGAGTGTACCAACAGGCGTGTCTACGCGTTATCAGGCGCTGATCAATGGCGAGGCTTACACCCAGATGCAAGGCAGTGAGGTTTTCAAAGTTGCGGTAAAGAACCTAGGTGATGTGGTAGACGAGACTTTAGCCGCAAACAATATGGATAAGTCAGATATCGACTGGCTGGTGCCACATCAAGCTAACATCAGGATCATTAATGCGACCGCCAAAAAACTGGGGTTGCCCATGAGTCGCGTGGTGGTCACGGTCGACAAGCACGGTAATACTTCGGCCGCGTCTATTCCTCTAGCGTTTGATCAGGCGATCCGCGACGGTCGCATTCAACGCGGCCAAACTGTGATTATGGAGGGCTTTGGTGGTGGTTTCACCTGGGGTTCAGTATTGCTCAAATACTGAATCTTGCCGCACGCTTGCCCTTTACTTTCCGTTATCCAAAAGACTCCACAAATTAAATGACATTGGCGATGGTTTTTCCTGGACAGGGTTCACAGTCCGTAGGAATGCTTGCAGATCTGGCTGAACGTTATTCTTGCGTCAAGCACACCTTTGAGGAGGCATCGGATTTATTAGGATTCGATCTTTGGAACCTGGCGCAAGCAGGGCCTGAAGAGACACTCCGTCTGACGCAGAACACCCAACCGGCAATGTTGGTGGCGGGTTACGCGGTATGGCGAGTGTGGCGAGAATCCGGCGGGTCGATGCCCGTCTGTATGGCGGGACACAGTCTGGGAGAATACACGGCACTGGTGGCAGCTGGCGTTTTCGATTTCCCCGGGGCAGCAAAATTGGTGGCCGATCGCGGCAGTTATATGTCGGAGGCAGTACCACAAGGTGAGGGGGCTATTGCTGCAATAGTCGGTCTCGACGATGAGGCGGTGCGGGAGTTATGCACCAGTTTGGCCCAGGGGGAAGTATTG
>JAOTYS010000507.1 GCA_029861795.1 Gammaproteobacteria bacterium
TAGAATGCGCGATAGGTCTGAATATCATGCAGAAGTTCCAGGACTGCTAACGTCCCGCCGGACTCGTTTCCGTGTACCCCTGCAATCACCATGAGACGCTTGTTGGCATCTGGGTTTTTCAACTCTACGAGGTGGATTGGCAAGGACCTGCCTTGATATTCGACCTCGGAAACTACATGTGATTCCAGATCTGAAGAAAGCGATTCGAGCTGGTCGGAATACTCATCGATATTGATATCAAGAAAGTGTTGTGGAAACTCGGTCTGTTTAACGGGCGCGCCGTAGTAGCATTTCGCGATGTAGTAGCGATAACCTTTGCCGATAGTTGAACAGGAAGCTGCCACACCTGCCAATAGGAGCAGCAGAGCCAGTCCCAACAACCTGGTTTTTCGCTTCATCCAAAGATCCTAGATTGGCGCAACAGAAAGCGCGAGCACAATTGTCCACGTTAGCGGGTCGATTTTTCTGGCAGTCCGAGCAGGCCTCTGATTCTTCGTATAAGTACAATTAGGTATTGCTATTCTTGCTACCTAAATGCGAACTAAAAGCATGAGTAGACACTCTCTCCGATTCGTATTTTTCCTGTATATGCGAGAGTGGTGGAAGGCCGGGTCGTCACCTCTAGCACACGAATTTATCGACTACATAAACCAAAGGCGCGCAGGCGATTCTGGTGACTGGCGTCTCGCAACGACCGCGGAATTCATCGAGCGTGCGGAACAGACTACCTGACCGGACTACGGAGCGGACGGCTTGGTTGGACCTGCTGAAAGTGGTTTCCAGTAACACCTAGGCCACGATGACTGAACCACAGCGCCGCAACTCGCGTCTCGGTTCATCGGTCTTCGTCGCCCTTTTTTTGAGCAGTTTAGGGGAAGCCAGCTAACGAAGTTTGCCCAACTCCGGGTATCCGGCGAGAATGTCCGGTCCCGTAGTGCACTTGAAAGGATCTGACATGAAATTCGGACTCATACCCATCAACATAGGGATAGCCGACACGGAACAGATGGTCGGTCTCGCCCAGCTTGCGGAAAGCCTCGGGTTCGAGTCCGTCTGGACCTTCGAGCACGTCATCGTGCCGGTGGACTACCAGTCCAAGTATCCTTACAACGAAAGCGGAAAGATGGGCGCGCCGCCAGAGACGCCGTTCGTCGACCCTCTGATCGCGCTCACGGCGATCGCTGCGGCCACCGAGACCATTCGCCTCGGCACCGGCGTGAACATCCTCTCCCAGGTTAATCCACTTTACATGGCCAAGCAGGCGGCGAGCCTCGACTTCATTTCCAACGGTCGCTTTATGCTCGGCATCGGCATCGGCTGGTTACGCGAAGAGTTCGAAGCGCTGGGAGTGCCCTTCGAACGTCGTGGCGCCCGCTTCGACGACTACGTCGAAGCCATGAAGAAGGTCTGGGCCGGCGATGTGGTGGAGCACCAGAGCGATTTCATCAACTGGAGCGGCTTCAAGAGCTATCCGCTACCGGTGCAGAAGCCGCACCTGCCAGTGATCATGGGCGGTGCCGCCGGCAAGATATTCGAGCGCACGGCAAAGCTTGGTAACGGCTGGTTCGCGCCCATGGGCACGGTCGATGAGCTCAAGCCCGCATTGGACAAGCTCCGCGCTGCCTGTGATGCACAAGGCCGGGACTTCTCCGAAATCGAGATCACCTGCATGTGGCCACCCGGTGCCGATAAAAAAGCTGTTGAATCCCTCGAGGAAGTAGGTGTCTCACGCATGGTCGGCATGATTCCGGCGCTCGGGCCTGATCCGGTGGCCGGACTCAGCAAGATCGCTGAGGAATTCATCGGCGCCTGAGATGGGGCGACAGACCCTTGCTGTGTGCCTGATTGGCCTGGCCGAAATCAATCCGCACAGCGGCAACTTCTGGTTTACCTCGGTGGAAGCAGCGCCCAACGATGTTGACCGGCGCGGAACAACGATCAGTGGGTAGCAAGCCGAGCACATCTTCCTCCAAAACTTGCCAAGGTTCGTACCGCGTTTTTTGGATTCATCGAGGCAGAATTATTCAGTAGCCTTTCGGGTGATAGTTGATGAATCAGAGTAGCTAAAGGCGTGGTTTCGCAAGCCATAATCGTTGCGTTCGTACTCCGCTATTGACCATCGCCGAGTATAGGCATTAGATCAATGCATGTTCGTGTTGAGGTTAATCAGATGCGAAATCACATGTATGGGGCTTTGTTGGTACTACTGACTGCAGCGCCGGGATGCGGCCCAGATGAACGAGGAGCAGATGCGCAGCAGACCATCGACGAAACGAAATCACCTGTTCCTATTAAGTCAGAAGATCCTATCTCGGCCAGCATTGGAATGATTTCTGAGGCGGCGATTGCAACATGTGGGGGTTTTACTTCTGACGATGCTGCCGCCGTTCTGGGCCTGTCGGCTGGCGCTTTTGAAGATCGCAGCGAAATCTACTCAAGCAAATCCAGCCTTTGTTCCTTCATGATACCGGGTACCGCGGACGGGATCGGTTTTTATCTAGTCGCTTCCGGGTCGATTGAGCGGGCGATTGCAGAAATGGAAATGGGTCGTGGCATGGCTGGTATAGCACAGGAGAACATCGACAGAGCTAGCGAAACTACCTCTTTGGAACCGCCTCTGCAAAGTGTGTCGGGTATAGGCGAGGAAGCCTATTTCATGGAAGCTAACGGTTCGCTTATGGTTCGGGTCGGTAATGTGCAGATTCAGGTGCTGCATATGGAGGAGCCGAAACAGATGCAAGAAGTTGGCCGGATGGTCGCGGAGGGGTTACAAAACAACTAGCGTTCAGCGACGACTAGCTCAGGCTGGTGTTGTTTGGTGCCCAAAGCTGACCATTACCAACGATCGAGATAGTATATTGGGCCGACGATCGGCATCGGAAAATCCCATGAAGTATCACCTTGCCCAACTTAACCTTGCTCGATTCGTGCAACCACAAGCACACCCGGACAATGCTGAATTCGTTAACAACCTGGATCGTGTCAACGAAACCGCTGAATCTCAGCCTGGTTTCGTTTGGCGATTTACTGGAGAAGGCAACAATGCCCTGGATGTGCAGGCATTCGATGATCCGAACGTTGCGGTAAACCTATCAGTTTGGACTGATATGGAAGCGTTGGGAGCGTTTGTCTATCGAAATGAGGAACATCTCTCGATAATGCGACGCAGGAAAGAGTGGTTCGACAAAATGGACTTCTATCTGGTGCTCTGGTGGGTAGAAGAAGGCCATATCCCTACGTTAGATGAGGCAAAGGAAAAGTTAGATAGTCTTATTGATCTTGGCCCATCGAACATGGCATTTACCTTCATGCATCCTTTTTCGGCACCGAGTGGAGACGACATCCAACCCGTACTCGATTCATGCGCGTAAGGTCCGTAACCGACGGTCAGAGACGGTCGGTGTAGGTCGGCGAAAGTCCGCTAGGCTGAGGTTCAACGGAGCAGAGGACTACATACATGTGCGGACGGAAGCAATGACTGACCTCGCAACGACACTGATGGATTTGC
>JAOTYS010000508.1 GCA_029861795.1 Gammaproteobacteria bacterium
CAGCTGCGCTGGTCGGTCGTCCCACTTCCAACGCTATACGCCTTTAATATGGGATCGCGTTAGCGCGAAAAGAGTTTTCACACACCCTCGACCCCCTCAGGCGACATTCGAAGTACGAACACCGTAACGTCCGGTTCGGAAGATCTACCGGACCAACGTTCGGAAAGTGAGGCAGGACAGGTTGTAGCTATGGTCGTAAGACTATGCAGCCGTCTATGCGGTTTATTCCGTTACAGGCTAACTCCCGCCTGTTACGCAGGCACGATATCACACATGGCCACCCTAGAATGTTCGACTACAGTCGGGCTAGGACGGAGCTTCTGAAGCGCGCTGATTGAGATTCTGCTGCACAGTTACGGGCGCGACTTAGAAGCTTATGGCTATGGTCTGCAAGGCGCTGGCCGGTAGCGTGACTCAACCGTCCCGCCGACACAACTCCATGTGATACTGCCCCCGGTAGTCGTCGCAACCAACACCACAGACTTGCCCGCAATCTCGGAAGGTTCTTTGTACGCGATTGCGACAAGCCCAGTGTTTGCTGCAGCACCCACCCAGACAGAGTCTGTGTAGGTCCCAGTGATTTCCGGGCCGCTGGGGACGCCTGCTTGATTGTTATCGGCTGGCCAATTTCCTGTGGATTGTAAATATTCGGCCACCCCAACCTTAGGAGAGGTTGCGAGGTTTAGCCCTTCTGAGACTTTGGCGCGAACTGAGTAGTCCTGGTATGCGGGAACCGCTAACACGGCCAGAATGCCGATGATGGCCACCACGATCATCAGCTCGATCAGTGTGAAGCCGGCGAGGCTGCGAGCGGACTTGCGTAACGTCATTCTTTTAAAGAGAAATTTTCGTTGTGACGAGAAGTGAGACCCGGCGTGGTGGCCGGGTCTCATCGTCAATCAATCTAGAAGAATCCAGCCATCAAGCTTCACTCAGGGACGACACAATCGCCTGGAGTATCCCCATGTTCGGCTATATGTGGATATGCCACAGCATGTGCGGGGACCGTAATCGTGGATTGTTCCCCTGTATCCGGATCGACGTGACAGATGGTCATCTTCTCTGCGGGTGGATTCTCTACCGGACGATCTACTGGTTTTGCGGCGATGCTAACGCTGCAAAAAGCGGCCAGCACGAAAGCGCCAACGAGTGAAATGAATTGCTTAGACATAGGTGGTACCTCAACTACTAAAAATGAAAAGAGCTAGGCACAATGCTTAACTCTCTTATCAAGCTAGTCGCAGCAACTAAGCGTGCAAATTGGCACGACAAACGTAACGTGGTGATCGACGAGTGGCACTCACTAATCGGCTAACGGTAAATGACTGTGTTTTTTACAAACTACCAATTGAATGTAGATCAGCGCGTTACAGTGTGAACTCAATCTAGTCTCTTAGAATGACGCTCAGCGTTGAATTTACGGCCACAGAACAGGGCTTACGCAAGCAGAGAGATTTGAATATTTCTAAAGACTGTCCCTATACCAACTACATGGACATCAAGTTTTGGCCATTGGAAGTAATTGACATCCCCGCCCTGGTCTCGGCCTGCGCCGATCGTTGGTACATCCAAACTCTGTCGAAAGTCAATGACTCGGTTATTCGACTTGACGTCATGCAAGGGGGGTTTGTTGGCCAAGCATGTCAATGACGACGAATTCTTTTTCGTACTCGACGGCTGCTATTTCATTGATCTCGAAGAAGACAGCGTAGAGTTAATTTCCCCAACAAGCCTTTGCCGTTCCGAAAGGTGTCATAAAACCGAACTTCAGCTCCTGAGAAAGCTGTCGAATCGATGGTCGAAACGGCACAGATAGTACCAACCCGCGACTAGAGCGGTTCCGCGTGAACGGCAGCGAGCAGACGTTCAGATTCAAGATTTTGGGTGTGCCGTGGGTGCGCATGTGGTCGAGGGTGTGTGAAAACTCTTTTCGCGCTAACGCGATCCCATATTAAAGGCGTATAGCGTTGGAAGTGGGACGACCGACCAGCGCAGCTGCCTATACCGATCAAAGATGTATTGTTGTCCCGTGATGCGGCAGTGTTGACGTAGTTTTCACACACCCTCGGCCGATTTGAGTCCGTCACGATATTCTATTGGTGGATTGAACGTCCGCTCTCTACGAAGGCTGACTCAAATCTGACACTGTCTGTGAGAGGTGCCGACCATCACACATTGGCAATAAGTTCGGCCCACTCATCAAGTTTGGGCAACACCGTATCACGACCTTCCGACGGCAATCCTAGAATCACTCGCTCGAATCCGGCCTCAGCGTAGCGTTGCAACACTTCGCGGTCAGGCTTGGAGCCAAAAACTGACAATGAGATTGTGTTAATGTCCCGACCCACCCGGTCTGCCTGGATCTTGAGCTCGGCCACCTCTTCTAGAACAGCATCCATGGAACGGCCTAAGGGTATCCAACCATCACAAAACTCCACTACGCGCTTCAGTGTGTAGCGCCCACTGCCCCCCAATAAAATCGGCGGGTGAGGCCTTTGTATGGGCTTTGGCCAGCACCATATGGGATCGAAATTCACGAATTGGCCGTGAAACTCCGCTTCATCTTCCGTCCAGATTTGCTTGATCGCTTTGATTTGTTCCTGTTCCAGCTTGAATCGGCTTTGAAATTCAGTGCCATGATTCTCCATCTCCTCCGCATTCCAGCCTGCGCCAACGCCAAACAGGAAACGCCCGTCCGACAGCAAATCAAGAGTCGCCGCCTCTTTAGCGGTAGTGATGGTGTCACGCTCGATGATCAAACAAATACCTGTTCCAACTTTGAGCTTTTTAGTGACAGCGGCAGCGGCCATTAGAGATACAAACGGATCCAGTGTATGACTGTACTCTTTGGGGAGCTCAGCACCACCGGGCCAAGGACTGCGGCGAGAAGTAGGGATATGAGTATGTTCTGGCACCCAAAGTGACTCAAAACCACGATCCTCGGCAGCCTTCGCTAGCTCATCGATGCGAATCGCGTACTCAGTGGCAAAAATGAAAAGACCTAGGTGCATGATTTACCTCTGCCGGTTTAGTGGACGGTTGAATTCGAAAGGTGACACCCAGTCTATCGCCTTCCGCAGGCCGTATGATAGTGTGACTTGGTTACTTTGATACGAAGTTTGATGATGTGGCAAAACAGAACGCAATATATTCCTCAAATCCGTGCACGTCGGGGTATTGGGAATCGCCAAACCTCTAACGCGGAGACGGTTGCAGATTTCCCCAAGCGCTAACCTTTTCCACCCGAATAGCGATGACACTGAGACTTTCAATACGCATCGCGCGAAGCTGTGGATAGCGCTCGCGTAGCAGTCGTTGGGCGGAATCGTGTTCTGCTCCCGACTCGATAATCTCGGCACAACCGCGCAGCATCACCCAGCCAAGCCGGGTCCAATCATCATCATACTTGTCAACAACTAGCGCTACCGAGGAGTTAGCCTGAATATTCTTCACGCGCTGCAAAGGCCTGTTAGTCCTTTTAGCTTTCTGATCGATAGTGATGTAGAC
>JAOTYS010000084.1 GCA_029861795.1 Gammaproteobacteria bacterium
CAAAGGCCTACAATCCATCGATCTCAAACACCGCGCGGCACAAGTCGCGTATCTGGCACAAGGTGCTCCAGCACACTGGCCCATTAGCGTACACCGTCTAGTTGAGTTGGGTAGACTACCCCACCTCGGTCCCTGGGCACGCTTGCAGAAAGGTGATCGTCGAGCCGTAGAGCGGGCCATGGCACTTGCAGACGTCGGCCATCTCGCTTCGCGACGCATGAATACGCTGTCCACAGGAGAACAGGTTCGCGTGTTGGTGGCGCGACTGCTCGCGGTGGAGCCAAAGCTTATTTTGGCAGACGAGCCCATCGCTGCGCTTGATCCGCTGCATCAATTACAGATCATGAACGTTCTCAAGACGCATTGCGCGCGCGGCGGCACCGCCGTTGTTGTATTGCACGACCTGACACTGGCAGCACGATTTTGCGCGGAACTCGCGCTGTTGCATCAAGGGCAAAGTGTGCTCCAGGGCCGTCCGGAATTTGTGCTCACAGCGCAAACCTTGGTGGATGTCTACGGAGTTGAGGCGAAATTCGCATCCATCGAAGATCAGCTTTATGTCGTGCCCTGGGCGCCAACATCTGCGCCAAATTCTACTGCCTAGCAACAACCGTGGGTGAGTCGTACTCGTTCGATGCTTGGCATACAATTCTGCTGTGAAGTTTTTTCCAGGCAGCAATATGTCGCGATTCAACCCCGCACCGCAAGGCATCACCGAGACCGTTAGCGAGCTGTTAGCAGATCCTGCTAATGGATGGAGTATCGGCACCTACGGCGCCATCGCCGAGTTTCTCCGCAGTGGCACGGAGCGCGTTTTGTCGGAGAATCTATCGCCCAACAAGGGTCCACTAGCGGTTGTATTGGACCAAGGGGCGATTCGGCTAGAACTCAGCGAGGATGTCATTCCAGTCGCTTATGAGACGCTGAGTCGAAAACCCGATCGATGGTCCCAAGGCGTGGCGTTTTGTCTGGACCAGACCCGAGCAACCATGTCTCGGCGCAGTAAGCTTACTGAGCTGGGTCCTGATAGCGGGGCCATTTTGGATCAGGATCGCAGCGCAGTCCTGTTCGATATGGGATTGGATGTGCCTCACGTCGACGTTTGCATACGCACTGATGACTCTAACCTCATCAACATCTTACGCGGTCATTGTGGAGAATCGTTACTGAGTGAAGACAGCGCCGCAATGAACGCTGTGGTGCCCCACAGTCCACAGCGAGTGTTTGTCTCGCGGCTAGGTCGTGTGGAGATCTACCAAGGCATCGGACAGACCAAGACCCCACAAGGCCCACATACACATGTTCTTCCAAAACTACTGGCCGTGGGGAAAACCCACGCCGATGACACCCCGATTCCTCAAGGTCTCTATCCGTGCCTGACGCTACACCCTGCGAGTCCGTTAGCAGACTGGCTCGGTGAGCCCAAAGTGTTCGAGCCCGAGCAATATCGTCGCTTCCAGAAGTTGCTCGCCGCATGGGGCAACTCTGAGTACGTGGCGGAGCATCGTCGGGCGGCGCGCGCGTTAGCAAATGGCGTTGAACCACGCGCTTATCGAGCGCCGAAAAAACAGCTTGGGATGTCGGCTTTGAGGATTGTACTGCGCCAGCAACATCATCTGCAGGGCACAAACCCGTTGTTGCAGCGCTGGCGGACGGAATTCGATGAGGGTCGCCCGCTCAAGACTTAAATCGCCCCGCAAGCCAATCGACGATCTGCCAATCTCCGGACCGGGCAGTGTTGCGATATAATGCGCGGTCAGAGTTATCCTAAAAATCTAACTTGTTGTTTTACCCCTACCACTAACTTGGAGTCTGAAGCAATGACAATTTATATCACTCAAGGACGCTATCCGCGCGAAGCTGTTCAGGGCATGGTTGCCAACCCAGAAGATCGTGCGGTACCGGTAGCAGCGCTGGCCAAAGCGGCTGGTGGCAAACTGATCGAATATTACGTGACCTATGGAGAGTACGATTTCCTCGTCATCATTGAGAGCGGGAAGAGCGAAACAGACATGTTGGGAGCACTGATGGCCGCCGCAGCAACTGGTGGCGTTACCGATCTAAAGACCACAGTGGCGATGACCTCAAAGCAAGCAATCAAGGGGATGAAGGCAGCCAAAAAGCTTCAAAAAGGATTCAAAGCTGCCGGTCAGTGAGTTGCCTTTCCCGATCGGCCCGGTACAATTCATCCTGTGTCGTTCGCCGAATACCATGTGGCAACGGGCGAAAGGCATTGATAGGGACGAGTAGCTGGATCAATTAGGTGAGGAACTACCTCTCAGCGATCGGGGGACAGTGCAAGCCCCGGACCAAGCAACCAGCGAATATCCCCCTGGAGCCGCTGACCGAGCTCAGTGGGTGAACTCACGACGGTAGGCTCGGCCGGATGGCCTCCGTTATCGGGCCGGAGTCACAGTAAGCCCACATGGCACTAGTGACAAACAAAGGCCGTGCGCCGTGAGGCCGCGGCGAAGCCGGGTGGCAACGCGAGTGTTTGAAACGAGGCAGTATGCCTCGCGGATGAACCCATCGCCCCGGTGTTCTGGTTAACAGGGCACCGGGGCTTTTTCTTTTTCAGACAAATAACAATGCTTACGGAAGTCACAGGGCGTTACAACGGTCCAAGTTTAGAACAACAGATTCTAGACTTTTGGCGTACCCATGATGTTTTCAAGTCGACCCTAAAGTATTCAGCGGGTCGACCACTGTTCACGTGGAATGAAGGTCCACCCACCGCCAATGGCAAACCAGGGATCCATCACGTGCTCGCCCGCACCTTCAAAGATATGTTCCCGCGCTATAAGACCATGCGCGGCTTCCACTGCCCGCGCAAGGCCGGCTGGGACACACATGGCCTACCGGTTGAACACGAAATCGAGAAAGAGCTCAACATCTTCGACAAAAGCCGAATTGAAAATGAGGTGGGTGTGGCGGAATTCACCCGTCGCTGCCGAGAGTCTGTGATGCGTTATATCGGTGACTGGGAAGAGATGACTGAGCGCATGGGTTTCTGGGTAGATATCAAGGACGCCTACTACACCTTAGATAATGATTACATTGAATCGGTCTGGTACCTGCTGAAGACGATCTGGGACAAGGGTCTAATTTATCAAGGCTATAAGGTTGTTCCCTACGACCCGCGGATCGGCGCCACGTTATCGTCCCACGAAGTGGCGCTTGGGTATAAAGAGGTCGAGGATCCGTCGATCTATGTGCGGTTTCGACTCAAGGGCGAAGACAATATCTCCTTCCTGGTGTGGACGACCACACCCTGGACATTACCATCCAATCTGGCCCTCGCCGTGCACCCAGAGGTGGACTACGCCTTTGTAAAGTGTGGCGGCGAAACCCTGATTGTTGCTGTGGCCTTGGTGGAACCAACACTGCGAGACACATCCTACGAGATCATCAAGACTATCAAAGGCACTGAGCTGGTGGATCGACGTTACCAGCGTCTGTTCGACTACCTACCGGCCCAAGGAAATATTTGTCGGGTGCATGCGGCGGACTTCGTTAGCACCGAAGAGGGCACCGGCATCGTGCATATCGCCCCAGCCTACGGAGTGGATGATCTCGCGCTCGGACAGCGCCACAACTTGCCGGTGGTTCATGGAGTTGGGCTAGATGGCTGTTTCCTTCCGGAGGTTGAACCGGTCGCTGGTAAGTTCTTTAAAGATGCAGATCACACCCTGATTGAAATATTGAGCGTGCGTGGACTCCTGTTCCGCGCTGAAACCTACTTACATAACTACCCCTTTGGATGGCGCACCGGCGATCCGCTGATCTATTACGCCAAGAATGCTTGGTACATTCGTACCACTGAATACCGCGATCGCATGGTCGCGCTCAACAAAACCATTAACTGGGTCCCGGAAGGTATACGCGACGGTCGCTTTGGCGACTGGCTGGAGCACAACATCGACTGGGCACTATCACGGGAACGCTTTTGGGGGACACCGCTGCCTGTATGGACCGATGGAGACGGCGACTACCTGTGTATTGGCTCGCTAGAAGAACTGGAAGAATTCACGGGACGCTCCTTGAGAGAGTTAGATCTGCATCGACCCGCGGTTGACGAAATTACCTTCACCCATCCAGACAATGGAAAGATTTACCGCAGAGTCCCAGAAGTCATTGACTGCTGGTTTGACTCAGGGGCCATGTCCTACGCCCAGTGGCATTACCCATTCGAAAATCGAGAAAAATTCAAACAACACTTCCCTGTAGACTATATCTGCGAAGCCATCGATCAAACCCGCGGTTGGTTCTATACGCTACACGCCATCGCCACCCTGGTGTCCGACAGCGTGGCCTACCGCAACTGTGTGTGCTTAAGCCACATCGTAGATAAAGACGGCAAGAAGATGTCTAAATCCTTGGGCAACATCGTCAATCCCTATGATGTCTTCGACCAGGTCGGTGCAGACCCACTGCGTTGGTACTTCGCAGCACGTGTTGCACCTGACGTACAGAAACGAATTTCAGTGGACATCATCTCCGACGTTGCAAGCGGTTTTGTCAACACATTTTGGAATACTTATGCATTCTTTGTGATGTACGCCCGCTTGGATCAGTTCGATTCGAGCAAAGATATCCCTGTGGCTGAACGACCGGAGATCGATCGATGGATTCTGGCCTTGCTGCAGCAAACAATTGCGAATGCCACTGCGGCCATGGATCGCTATGATTCGCGCGGCGCCGGCGAATGCATTGAAGGTTTTGTAAACCAGCTCAGCAACTGGTATGTGCGTCGCAATCGACGTCGCTTTTGGAAGGCAGCAGCCGGTGCTGACAAGCAAGCGGCCTATCTTACCTTATACGAGGCATTGCACGCGGTACACCGACTAATGGCGCCGTTTATGCCGTTTTTGTCTGAGGCAGTCTATCAGAACCTAGTGCGCAACGTAGACTCGGATGCACCATTAAGCGTACATATGGCCAGTTGGCCCATGGCGGACCCAGCCAAACAAGATAGCGAGCTCATTGGCGAGATCGATGTGGTACAGCAAGTGGTAGGACTTGGTCGCGCTGCACGAAATCAAACGAAACTGCGTGTGCGCCAACCGCTGCCCCGGTTGCTGGTACGGGTACCAGACAAACGTGCGATAGAGGCTATACAGCGCCATGAGGGCCAATTATTAGAAGAGCTTAACGTAAAGGCAGTAGAGCTCATCGCTAGGGATGCAGACCTGGTGAGTTATCGGATCAAGCCTAATCTCCCGCGTATCGGTAAGCGTTTAGGTAAATTGATTCCGGCTATTCGCCAAGCGCTAAACGAAGCGGACGGCGCGAAGATTGCCGCTGCAGTGGCGGCAGGAAATACGTTCCAGCTTAGCGTCGGCGAGGAGACATTGCAGTTCGAGGCCGATGACGTGTTGGTGGAAAGCACCTCCGCCGCAGGCTATGCCTGTGCGGAGGAAGGCGGCTACCTAGTGGGGTTAGACATTGGTATCACAGTGGAGCTGCGTCTCGAAGGACTTGCCCGAGAGGTAGTCCGCACGGTGCAAGAGACACGCAAACAAGCAGGGCTCGAAGTCTCCGACCGCATTACTTTACGTGTGAGCGGAAGCCCAGATGTAGAAACGGCACTCGAGACACACAGGGAGCTACTGATGGCGGAGACGCTGGCAACAGCATGGGCTGACACCGAGTTCAAACCCGAGTACGTGGTGGAACACAGATTGGATGACGAAAGCTGGAAAATCGAGTTGGTGCGAAACTATACGCATAGACATGATTGAGGGAAGACGCCCGCCATTCGATGCGATCATATTCACTATTAGTCCTGCTGTGCTCTGATTCGATTAATCCACCAGATCACGACGAGCACTGGAACTATTACGATTGCTTCCAATCCTAAGGTCTTTAAATTGTGCCAAGAAAAGATGTGACCCATGACTGTTGCGAGACTGTCTCCGGGCACACCGTGCTTTACGCCACCCAAAATTGTCCACGGGGAAATGTAATACTCATTCGAGAAAGGCCAAAACAGGGGAATCCCATAGGGAGAGCGTGAATCCTCCGTGATGTAATCGACCAGCACATGGGAGGTGTAGATTAGTCCGCCCAACACCGCAATCCGCCCTGCCCTTTGACTGAAGCGTCTCGCCACCGCCCATACTATCAACGCGAACATTGCTGCTGCACCAAAGGAATGCGTAGCTGCGTGGTGGTATACGTTCATATCGCCGGCCAGCAGTCCCGGAAAAAAATCTAGATCTGCGGCGTTGGCGGCGAATACAGAGAACAGTAACCAATACCACGACTGCGCAAAAGATCGCGGCGCTCCGAGTTGACCTACCGCCACTCCCATCAAAGTATGCCCAAACGGGGTGGCTATGACCTCACTCCTTTTGTTATCGTGCGGTGGCTCGCCGTGCGTGGCGAGCACCTTGGACTGGACAGTCTAAGACTAGGATATGATTCGAAATTCGAAGCAATCCACCAAACGCGTCGATACGATCAAAGTGGCGGGATCAACCATCACCTGATCTTTGCCTGCGGTTCTAAGCCATAACGGGCTGCCGGGGCTGTAGTGACCCTTTGGGGCGACCAGCATTTGCCTACGGCCAAGTGCCTCGGTCTCCAGTAAAACTACGGCGAGCACAAATGTGCTGACATCCGGTCCCGAGGAACCCTCCACTTGTTGGACAGCGGCCGCATTACCGTTCGCACCTAATTTAAAAATACCCAAATTCACATCGTTTGCCTGTCCACTCCTGGCCCAGCGAATGATGCCCACTATCCATCCCTGCTGCTCGTCCGCGATCGCAACGCACTCGCCCACACGTATCTGCGCACGCGATGGATCTTGGTGCGCGAGCTGCAAACCCGCCAGGCTCTCGTCCACAATCTCCCAGTCCGGAATAAGAGAAATTTTATGGGTTTGCCTAAACTGCTGATAACCGAAAGTACCCTTCAACATTTCACGCGTATCACCGCGCTGCGGGGTCACGTGTTCTTGGTCTATTTCCTTCCATCCACTCAACGCAGAATAGACAGAGTTCAATCCAACAGACATGTCGGCCTGACGATTGTTTTGTATCCTTGCGCTGGTACGGATCGGCCGAATTCCCCACTGAACAATTAAAGAGCGCAGCATGTCCACCCTTTCAGAATCGTATATGCTGGACTCATTGCCGAGCTCGATGGGTTCATTGTTGATGATGCGCTCGAGCTCATGGCGCAACGTAATTACCAGTTCCGTGGTATCGAGCAGAAAACATTCTTCATTGTCAACGACGCTAGAACGAGACAAATAGGGCACGCCGGGTTGGTCAAGCTCAAAGTCCACGACAAACATACAGGGGCTTTTCTTAGTGTGGGACGATGGGGTCAGGGCAACCTTATGAACCAAACGTTCCAACAGTTCATACACGCTGCGCACAGCCCGAAACGGAAGCTGATAGGGGTTGCTCAATCCCATGAGCAACAGTCGCTTGTACGCACCCCTTATGCTGTCACGGGATAACGCGTCGGTGCCTTCGATCGCTAACTTGTAATGCACGAACCCCTCAGTAAAGGCATAGGTAAACAGTTCATGGGCCTCCTTCCAAACGCCTTTTGGATAAGGGCGATAACTCTCATAGGCGGAGCGCAGCACTTCTGTCAGGTAGATCAACGCCCAGTAGCAGGCCCACACAACTTTGTTGCTAGACAATTCCTGATATTTCGATCCCTGACGCATCGCGTTGAGCACGATGATCTTGTAGCCAAGAGCAACCTGATTGAATAAGCTGGTTATGGAATCGGCGAGCTTTGACGTCTCCACGGACAACGGCAAAGACAAACCCACTTTTCGTTTCTGTATTTCGTACGCTACGGACTCCACGTGGGATTGGTACACCTCAAGAATCTCAAAACGTGTTGAGTCAGCCAACTCAGCACAGTTCAGCTCAAGCAGCGAATCGCAGAGTGTTCGAATCATCTTCTCATTATTGAGCATAGGCAAGCTGGACAACCACTTGTCTATTTGTTGCGGCGTGCGCGCCTGCGCGTGAGCGGCGTCACGTTGCGATGTGTTCGTTTTTGTCATAGTGAACTCGATTGTTACGGTTTAGTAACTGGTACGCCGATCGACCATCGATTGGCATGAAGTTCCGATGCGTCTCAGCGACTGGCGCCTCAACATCTGGCGAAGCTCAAGGATAGTCAACCATTCATGATCTTAATAGGCTCCCCCTCGAGGCAGGCGCTTCACAAGAAAACGTGTCCCGACCATTCTGCCACCACCTGTCGAGCCTTGGCAATGTACTTACCTATCCTATCCGCAGCGCGGCGAATCATGGTCTACACTTTAATATGGGGGTAAGGGGTGATGAGCCTGGGATGGATCAGATAGTGGTCACACTCCCCGGCAAGGGCGTCACTCGAAAAAGGGCAATTGCTAACTATACTGCGTCATTGATAGCAACACCGCAGCACATAACCGTTGATCTATTTGACTGGCAAGAATAATGAGGGGCTACCACTGTGTACCTAAAAAATGATGGAAGTTATCGGCTAGCCAAGGCGACGCCGGCGAAAATCAGTCCAGGAATGCTAGCCAAAGAAAAATTCGTCACCCCCGCGAAGACTGTCTTGAACTATAGACTCGAACCCCCCATTGCCCGTCAAGGAGCACGCAGTTAGGGAGTAGTAAGGATATAGCCCTATGCTTCTACTTTGTTGCGCAGATGAGCACATGCGTGAGCGATGGTGCCAAGGAGTGACCAACGCTGCGGTCGTGCGTAGGACCGACAACTATCAACACCTAAAGCAACACTTAGCGGATCTCAATCCAGATCTAGTCTTGTTGCACCTAGATTTGCCTGGCCTTGAGCGATACGATGGAATTGTCGAACTAATAGGAAGTAATCCTGACCTACGTCTGTTCGTGCTATCCAATGCGCCTAGCGATGAAGAAGGGTTGGCTTTGCTGAAAGCGGGGGTCAGAGGTTATGCCAACACATACATCGATCCAGAGTTGTTGAAGCGGGCGATCGACGTGGTGTTGTCGGGCGAAGTCTGGGTGGGGCGTCGTCTCATGACCCGTATCATTGAGGAGTCGGCACGCAGAGGACGTCGCCGCGGCGACGTAGAATCCGAACGAGTGCTTGAGCTGCTCACGGACCGCGAGCGGGAAATTGCGCTTTTGGTGGGACGTGGCGCCAGCAATGGACAGATAGCGACCACACTCAACATTACCGAGCGCACGGTCAAGGCCCATGTCAGCTCGATCTTTGAGAAAATAGGCGTCCAAGACAGATTGCAGTTGGCGCTACTAGTGAACGGCCATCAAAGCTAAAGAGCATTTTCTGGACACCCCCACGACGCGGGAGCTTTATTGCCAGTGATCGGTCCGCCTGCCTGCATACATTCCCAACGCGATTCAAGAGCTCGCGGAGCTCATCTGACATGGGCGATTCGAAGTATCGGCACCATAATGTGTACTAAAGTCCAATAGACGCCCCCGCCTTCCGGCCCTATAAATATCTCAGCTCGAATAAAAGCGTCCTGATTCAACAAAGGACCTGGAACTGAATATAAGGGGGGTATACTGGTGGGCGATTCCACATCCAAAAATGGTTCTTCTCCGATAGGGTTTGTCCTCTGCGTGAGCGGAGTGGCAAAGGCCACCGGTACAAGCGGTAGCGACCGGATACTGAAAATCGGAGAACCCGTGTTTGCCTACGACCGAATCGACTCTCAAGTGAATAGCTCTCTGATGGTGGAGTTGATAACGGGCTCGACGTTCTACTTGGGTGCTGACAAGACCGCAATCTTAGACAGCGATGTGTTTGATCGAGCCGGGCTTCCAGATCCAGCGGATGCTGCCGTATCGGTCGAGGCCATTCAGCAAGCGCTCCCAGCCACCCAAAGATCTGACCGGATATTGGACGCCACGGATAATGAGGGGGAGATCACCATAGGCGACAGTGCACAACCCACAGTCAAGATCGACCAGGAAATTATTCCAGAGGCCGGGCTTGGGGCTGACTCAACAGACGAGTCTGGGTTACCGGCTTCCGAACAGGAGGACGAGCAATTAGTTGAGAAAGAGGCTCGAAGCATCAACGCCAACGGCAGTGATCGGGCTATCGAAGCAGACGACGATGATGAAATCGACACAGAAACGGGCACAGACGGCGATACCGACACCGATGCGGATAAGTTATACTCTCAAGAGTCAAAACTCGCGGGGGTGCTAACACAGTTCAGGGACGCGACAGCACATTTTTCTTCTGTTCTTCGGAAGACGCACGAAATTGCGCTTGCTGTTTGAATAATCTAGGGTTCTGGCTGTGAAAGGTATGGAGTAGAATTTATAGCAATAGCCGCGCCCGAGTAGGCATATACGTCCGGGAATTGAGCTTAGTACTAAAAGCAGTAGACAGCCAAGTCGATCTAGGGTTAGTGACCTGACAATGTGGTTCCCTTGTTACATCCTTCGGTCCCAGGATAGTCCTTATAAGTGCGATTCCCTTGGATGAACTTATATTACCTCAGCCACAGAGATGATTTGCTGTCTCTGTGTTCCGTTGCACAAGCGCATTACGATTTAGATCTAGATGTAACACTGGCGGTTCGCATAGTAATACGGTAATAGTAGTAGCAGATATGTACGAATCATTTTACGGGTTTCGAGAAAAGCCGTTCTCTCTGCTGCCTGACCCCAGCTTTCTGTATCTTGGCAAGAATCATATGCTGGGGCTTTCGATGCTTCAGTATGGACTAGCCAATCAAGCAGGAATCACTGTGATCACCGGTGAGATTGGCTGCGGCAAGACCACTCTTATCAGGCATCTGCTTGACCAGATGGATCGCGATATCACGGTCGGCCTAATCACAAACACCCACAGTTCTTTTGGGGACCTGCTGCAATGGGTCCTCCTCGCGTTCGACCTCGAATATCGAGACATGGAGCAAGTAGAGCGCTATCAGGTCTTTATAGATTTCCTCGTAAGCGAATATGCCCAGAACCGCCATACGGTGCTTATCGTTGATGAAGCACAGAACATGGATGCGGCGACTATTGAGGAGCTGAGAATGCTGTCCAATGTCAATGCGGATAAGCACCAGGTGCTTCAACTCGTGCTGGTTGGCCAGCCCGAACTGCGAGTCACTCTGCGCCGTCATGATCTCAGGCAGTTCGCACAGCGTGTCTCCGTCGACTATCACCTTGAGCCGCTCGATGAAAAAGATACTCGAGAATACGTCCGCCATCGTATTAATTCCGTTGGCGGAGAACCGTCGATCTTTCAGTCAGATGCGTGTGAGCTGATCTACAAATACAGCAAAGGCATACCAAGAATAATCAATATTCTTTGCGATACAGCACTGGTCTATGCATTTGCGGCAAAGAAAAAGCGCGTAAGCGGAAAAATCATAAATGAAGTCGCGTCAGATAAAAGTCGCTACGGGATGTTCGAAATGCCAGCGGAATCAGAAACGGAAGTCTCCACTCAGCCAGAACAATCGGAAAGGCTTTCATCGGTACTAGAAATCCAATCAGCAAAAGCATCGCCCATTGACAGAGGCGGAAACGAAAAAACAAAGGAACTACACGACAAAGAAACGGGTGAGAAGAGTGGACAACAGGAAAAAAGTCGTTGCCCCGCCAACCAGGCGACGCTCATCAGCAAAAGCATAGATACCAAGAGCGACCATGATCCACATACTAGAGATTTGGAAAAGTCTGCTTCATTCGATGCTGAAGATAGAGTAGACGCGGAAATCACTATACCAAGTTTGGAAGACGAACCGGATCGAAACGCTGGCCCTTCGAAGTTAAAAAATGACAGCGCACACGAAATTACTGTTCCATCATCACCACGGAATACGATTCAAGACGCGAAAAAAGCGCTCGCGGAAGCTGAAGAAACCCTTAGCGAGCTGCACAAACAAAATCTACAAGATCTTGCGACACTAGACAGTGACAGCGCACCGGAAGTCACGCTGCCGACGATTGCAGAGCAAGCGGACAATGAGGCCACCATTGTCGCCCTAGGAAATAACAACAAGCAGGATATCACTCTGCCGACTTTCACGGAGAAAACAGATCAAGAAGCCGCCCTTTCGACACTACGGAGCAAAGACGCCAAGGAAGTTACTGCGCTGGCGGCGCAAAGTGATGCGGCAACCGTCGCGCCTACGCTAACATACCCACCTTGGCTTCAAGATCCCGTTGAATCACAGGGAGTCCCTACAGAACAACAGACGCCCGAGGCGGTCAAAGAACAACCAGAATCGAAAAATGTTAGTGAAAATTCACCCCCAAAACTCGGTATCCTCCGCTGGTTAAGGCCTGCAAAGTAGTCCCTCATTCGACCCGAGTTTTTAGCGTGGGATACATAGACGTAATGCTTTAAGCGCCAACGGGCGTGTCTTGGAGCACCAAAAAGAAACCCCGTAACTTGAAAGAACTACGGGGCTTCGAAATTAAAGCCTGGCAGTGTCCTACTTTCACACGGGGAACCCGCACTATCATCGGCGCTGAGCGTTTTCACTTCTGAGTTCGAGATGGATTCAGGTGGTACCCGCTCGCTATGGCCGCCAGGCAAACTGGCCGAAGGCCGGGGACAGAATTCAGTTCTGCCCCCTTCCCTCAAATTCGGATAGTCGACAAAGGCTGGGTATAGCACTTACCAGACCACTTGGGTGTTATATGGTCAAGCCTCACGGTCTATTAGTACGGGTTAGCTTAATGCATTACTACACTTCCACATCCCGCCTATCAACGTCGTAGTCTTCGACGAACCTTTAGGGATCTCGCGGATCCAGGGAGACCTAATCTTGAGGGAGGCTTCCCGCTTAGATGCCTTCAGCGGTTATCCCTTCCGTACATAGCTACCCAGCAATGCCACTGGCGTGACAACTGGAACACCAGAGGTACGTCCACTCCGGTCCTCTCGTACTAGGAGCAGCTCCTCTCAAGTCTCCAGCGCCCACGGCAGATAGGGACCAAACTGTCTCACGACGTTCTAAACCCAGCTCGCGTACCACTTTAAATGGCGAACAGCCATACCCTTGGGACCGGCTACA